>NZ_CALFCW010000022.1:0-146548 GCF_937950555.1 uncultured Pigmentiphaga sp.
ATGTCTTCTTCCATCTTCGTGCTCAACGTCGTTTCCTCGATTATGACGTGAGCAGGATTTCACTGGGTCAATACACCATGATGGTGGCCGTGGCCGTGCTGGTGGGGTTTTCGGCGGCGGCCAAGTCGCATCACGTGCACGTGGCGCTGGCCGGCGTGGCGGCCGCGGCGGTCGGCCTGTCTTTGCAAATGGGGCTGCGCGCCGCGCGGCGGGCGACGCAGAGCGTGGCGGCGATCGCGATCATGGTCATGACGTTCGTCGGGATTTTTTTCCTGCGCCTGCCGTTGCTCTGGGTGGTCGGTACGATGGCGCCGCTTTCGATCGGTTTGGCTTATCTGCGCGTGCGCGCTCGCGAGGGAACATGAACTGGAAGGCCTTGTTGGAAGTGGTGCTGGTCTTCGTGCCGCTTTCGTTCCTGACGGTGGGAGGGGGGCAGAGCATCGTGGCCGACGTCCACCGCCAATCGGTCGACGTCTACGGGTGGATGAGCAATGCGGCGTTCATGGATCTTTACGCCTTGTCGCGCATTCTCCCCGGGCCGGGCGCTTTGTTGGTGACGCTGGTGGGATGGCAGGCGGCTGGGCTGGCCGGGGCGCTGGTGGCGTCGGCCGCGATTTTCATTCCCAGCTCGCTCTTGGTGTATGGGTTGGCGCATTTGTGGACGCGCTTTAGGGAAAAGCCGGCGATACGCGCCATCGAGGCAGGATTGATCCCGGTGGCGACGGGCATGGTGCTGGCCGCCTCCTGCACGGTGCTGAGGGTGGCGGAGGGCGGCATCTGGGCGTGGGGCGTGGCCGCGGCGTCGACGGCCGCGTTGATGCTGACGCGGGTGAGTCCGTTCCTATTGCTGGGGCTGGGGGGAGTGGTTTTTCTGGTCGCGCTCGCGTGACGCGGTGCGGGCCGGCCTTCGCGTCGCCTTAGCCGTTCTGCTCGGCTTCTGCGCCCGCGTAGGCTGCCGAGGCGGACTGCACGAATGCGCGCACGGCGTCGTCATAGAGCGGGCCGGTGCGGCTCGCGCCCGAGTGGGAAGCTCCCTCGATTTTCACCAGGCGCTTGAACCGGGCGCTGCGCGCCGCACTCCATAGCTCGTCGCTCATGGTGTGCGGAACGACTTGGTCGTTGGTGCCGTGGATGAGCAGGATGGGGATGCGCAGCGAGGCGATAGCATCCAGGGAGTCGAAGGGCTGGGTGACGAGCAGCGCCATGCCCGGGACGTCGCGCCACCGCGTGGTGGCGATCATGTCGCGGATGCGGGTGAACGTTGCTTCGGCAATCAGCCCGGCCACTTCGGGTGCGTCGGTGCGCGCCAGCAGGTCGATGGCGATGGCGCCGCCGAGGCTGTGCCCATAGACGAAGCGGCGTGACGGATCCGGCTGGCGCCGTGCCAGTTCCTCGAGGGCGGTCCGGGCATCTTGCCGGACGCTCGCCTGGGAGGGCAGCCTGGGGGAAGAAGCCCCGAAGCCGCGGTAGTCGATGGCGACGATGGAATAACCGAGGTTGGTCCAGTGGTCGATGCGGAAGGCGCTGCCGTTCAGGTTCCAGCGGGAACCGTGCAGGTACAGGATGGTGGGGGCGGCGGGGTCCGGGTGGCGCCAGTACCAGGTGCGTATGGCGCCGCCGCCGGGAACGGGCAAGTCGTAGATTTCCGTGCCGGCCGGAGGCTCCCGCCACCACGAGCGTTCGCCCATTTCGACCGAGAAGATCAGTTGGCGCTGCCAGCGGTCGAGTGCGACGTAGCCCGCGCATGCTAGCGCGACGGTGCAGGCTAAGGCGGCGTAGCGGCGGACCCTCATGCTGCTTCAGAAAGCCGGAGCCGCCGGAGGTTCCCCGCCGCCGTCACGGCGTGGCTTGCCTCAGTCGGCTTGGATGCCGAATTCCTTGACGACTTTGCCGAAGTATTCATGCTCGTCCGCCGTCAGCTTGCCCAGCTGCTCGGGCGTGCTCGCTTTGGCGAACGCGCCGAAGACGCGCATTTTTTCGACTACGTCGGGCATCTTGAGGATTTCGGCCATGTGCGCATTGAGCTTGCGGACGATTTCGTCCGGCGTGCCCTTGGGCGCGTAAAGGCCTTGCCAGGCCGAAACGTTGACCTTGTAGCCCAGGTCGGCCATGGAGGGCGCGTCCGGTGCCAGCGGAGTGCGGGTCTGGGCGCCATTGGCCAGGATGCGGATCTTGCCCGAGGCCAGGTGCGGCTCCACGGGGCCGAAGGTCATCCAGCTCAGCGCGACGTGGCCACCCAGCAGGTCGTTGACCGCAGGGGCGACGCCCTTGTAGGGGATGTGGACGAGCTTGATGCCGGCGGCTTGGTTGAAGATCTCGCCGAGGATGTGCATGGGCGAGCCCGAGCCGGGGGTGGCGTAGGTCAGCGCCTTGCCTGCCTTGGCATCCTTGATGACCTGTGCAACCGAGGTGTAGCCCGAAGCCTGGCTGGCGACCAGCAGCAAAGGCTGGTCGGCCGTTTGCGTGATCGGGGCGAAGTCGTTGGCAGGATGGTAGGTATTGCCGTTGGTCTTGACCACGTGGGTCGCCATCGAGAAGGTGCTCGGTGCCAGCAGCAGGGTATAGCCGTCTGGCTTGGCGCGGGCGGCGTAGTTGCTGCCGATGATGCCGCTGGCACCCGCCCGGTTCTCGACGATGACGGGTTGGCCCAGGCGTTCCGTCAATTTTTCGCCGAAAAGGCGCGCCATGGCGTCGGTATCGCCACCCGCCCCGTAGGCGACTACGATGGTGATCGGTCGCGTCGGATAATCGGCGGCCATGGCGGGGGAGGAAATGGCGGCTGCACCGGCGGCGCCGGCGGCGGCGACGAGCAGGGCGCGTCGGCCGGACTGGAATTGCGAGTACATCTTGATAACCATACGTAATAAAGAGAGCCAGTAGCGGCGCTTGTACAACCCGCGCCGTGGCGGGCACCGCAGGGTGTGCGGCGATCCGGATGAGCCGCGGACTGCGTCGCGGCCGCCGGGTGCGTGACGCTGTAGTGTAAGCGATTAACAGGGGTTTGCGGTTTCACGAGTGAAACAATGTCTCCTCCTGGAAATAAATTCCGGCGAGGAGCACACAAAAAAGAATGCGGTTCGCACCCCTCGGGAAAGGGCGAACCGCCTAAGCTGCCGGGAGCCTCCCTGGGGGAAGGAAAGCTCGTGGGGTCCGGCAGAAAGGGGGAAGCAGGTCAGGTCGTCCCGGGCGCTGTTTCACCTGAGGTCGGGGCCGGTGGCTCCCCCGCGGTTCGTGCCGCGGCAGCACCCGCCTCGAGGTAAAGCTTTAAGTGCCGCAAGTCTTCGGCCATTTGTCGCGAGGGGTTCTCGCGCGAGAGGCGGGCGGCCACCCGGCCGGCCTGGCCCAGCGGCGGCTGGTAAGCGATCATGGCCCGCACCGTGGTGCCTTTGCCGTCGGCGGTGTCGCGGAACTCCACCCAGCCCGTGTTCGGAATGTCTGCCGTGGCTTCGGCCTCCCAGGCGATGCGCTCATTGGGGATGTCCTCGACCACGTGCGCGATCCATTCGACCGTCTTGCCGAAGGGCGCCTTGACCGTCCACCTGGAGCGCATGTCGGTGATGACGTCGATGTTGACGATGTGCTGCATGAAGCGCGGCAGGTTGGAGAAGTCGCGCCAGAAGCGGTAGATTTCCTCGCGCGGTCGGTCGATGACGATGGCATGGGTCGCTGCGGCGGCAGAGATCCAGCCTTGCTCGCGGGCAATGCGGCGCTCCAGGGGCGAAGGCGTGACAGCTTGTTTGACCGGACACCTGCCGGTCGCGGCGCGCCAGAACAGCCCCGCGGCGGCCGCCGCCGCCAGGTCGCCCAATAAGCCGCCGCGGCGCAGCCCCCACACTAGGAGCAGGGCGCCTCCCGCCGCTGAACCGATGCGCTCGGCCGGCCCCACGTTGAGGTCGGCCGATGCAGGCCATTCCGCTTCCCATTCCGAGGGTAGCTCCGGCACGACGTCCGTTTGGTCTTCCATGGATCTCTCCGTTAAGCTGCGCGAGCCTCGGTGGAGGTAGCAAGCGATGTGCCCCGCCGCGTCCGATGGGGGGCACCCCGGAAGATGTAAGAATTGCCTGGCCGCGACGGAAAAAAGGAAGGCGGCGGAGGGCGCCAACGTCAACGGAAAACTGGACATGGCTGACGCAGGACGCATGGAAATGGGCTTGGGCGCGGGGTATCGCCGCTATGTGCAGGCGCTCGCGGCGGCCTACGCGCTCATTTGGCTCGCACTCGCCATTCGCCCACTCGATCGCGGCGATTGGGCGCTGGAGAACGTGCTGGTGGTCGTGTTCTGTGCCGGCCTTGCGCTGTCTTGGCGGCATTTCCGGTTCTCGCGCTTGTCCTACACGCTGATTTTCATTTTCTTGTGCCTGCACGCCATCGGTGCCCACTATACCTATGCCAAGGTGCCCTATGACGCTTGGTGGCAGGCCTTGGCCGGCAGCAGCTTCAACAGTCTCTGGGGCTGGGAGCGCAACCATTTCGATCGCGCTGTGCACTTTTCGTATGGGCTGCTGCTCGCGTATCCGATCCGAGAGGTATTTCTGCGCGTGGCGGACGCCAAGGGTTTCTGGGGATACTTCCTGCCGCTGGAGTTCACGCTGGCAACCTCGGCCATGTTTGAGCTCTTCGAGTGGGCGGCGGCCGAGCTCTTCGGCGGCGACCTGGGCGTCGCGTACCTGGGCACCCAGGGCGACGTTTGGGACGCGCACAAAGACATGCTGCTGGCGGCGGCCGGCGCGGCGCTGGCCATGCTGGTCACGGCGGCGGTGAACCGCTGGCTGCAGCGGGACTTCTCCCGCGAGTGGGCGGAAAGCTTGCGTGTCAAGGATCCGCGCCCCTATGGGGAGGAGGAAATCCGCCGCAAGCTAGAACAATCGCGCGCACGGGTGCCCGCCGGCCCCGATCCCCATTGACCAGGCATTGGCCTGCGCGAGCGGCTGCACCGGCCCACGTCATGCCGCGCGCTTGAGCCGCCGGAGCAGCCAGGGCAGCACGAGCGCTGCGAGGGCCAGGGCGAACAGCGTGGCCGATACCGGCGTCGAGACCAGGATGAGCGGGTCGCCTTCGCCCACCGCCAGGGCGCGCCGCAGCTGCGTCTCCGCCATGGGTCCGAGGATGAGGCCGATCAGGACGGGCGCGATGGGGAAGTCGTAGACCCGCATCGCGTAGCCCATGAGTCCGATGCCGAACATCAGCGCCAGGTCGGTCCACGAGTTGGCCACTCCCCAGATGCCGACCAGGGCGAAAACCAGGATGCCCGCGTACAGGTAGGGGCGGGGGATGAGCAGCAACCGCACCCACATGCCGACGAGCGGCAGGTTCAACACCAGCAGCATCAGGTTGCCAATGTAGAGCGAAGCGATCAGGCCCCACACCAACTCGCCGCTGTTGGCGAAGAGGAACGGCCCGGGTTGCAAGCCATAGCTCTGGAAGGCCGCAAGCAGGACGGCCGCGGTGGCCGAGGTAGGCAGGCCCAGCGTCAGCAGGGGCACCAGGACCCCCGCGGCCGCGGCGTTGTTTGCCGCCTCGGGGCCTGCCACCCCCTCGATCGCGCCGTGGCCGAACTCTTCGGGGTGTTTGCTCAGCTTGCGCTCGATGGCGTAGGAGAGGAAGGTCGGGATTTCGGTCCCGCCGGTGGGCAGCGCGCCGATGGGAAAGCCCAGCGCCGTGCCGCGCAGCCAGGGTTTCCAGGAGCGCTTCCAATCCTGCCCGGTCATCCATGTGCCGCCCGCGAGCGGGTTGATGCGCGGCGGTGCCTTGGCGTAGCGGCTTGCGACGTACAGGATTTCGCCCACGGCGAAGAGCGAGACCAGCACGACGGTCAGTTCGATGCCGTCGAGCAGGTCGGCCGAGCCGAACGTCAGCCGGGCCTGGCCGGTCTGGCCGTCTATGCCCACTACGCCCATCGACAGCCCGAGGAAAAGCGAGGTGAAGCCGCGCACGCGCGAGGCACCGAGCACGACCGAGACGGAGGTGAAGGCCAGCACCATGAGCGCGAAGTAGTCTGCCGGCCCAAGCACGAAGGCCAGTTCGGCGATGGCGGGCGCCACGAAGCTCAGGGCCAGGGTGGCGAGCGTGCCGGCGACGAAGGAACCGATGGCCGCAGTGGCGAGCGCGGCCGCGCCCCGTCCGGCCCGCGCCATCTTATTTCCCTCGAGCGCGGTCATCATGGACCCGCTTTCGCCCGGCGCATTGAGCAGGATGGACGTCGTCGAGCCGCCGTACATGGCGCCGTAGAGGATGCCGGCGAACATGATGAAGGCGGAGGTCGGCGCGATTTGGACCGTGACCGGCAGCAGCAGGGCGATGGTGAGCGCCGGGCCGATGCCGGGCAGCACGCCGATGGCGGTGCCGAGCGCCGAGCCGAGGAAGGCCCAGAACAGGTTGACGGGCTGCAACGCGACCCCAAAGCCCGAAAGCAGGGATTGAAGGGCTTCCATCGGTCACCACCCGACAAGGGGAAAGGCGCCGCCGAGGTCGACGCCCAGTCGCGAAAAGCCGAGCCAGCAGATCGCCCCGAGCGCCAGGCCCACCGCGCAGTCGAACAGCACGCGCCGCGACCCGAACGCCCGCGTGACCAGGGCGAACGAGCCCATCGCGGTCAACGGGAAACCGAGAGGTTTCATGGTGAGCAGCGGCAAGGCGGCGCCTGCAGCCGCCCAGAGCAGGGCGGGCCACGAGGCACCGGCCTCGGTTGCCGCGTCTTCGGCTTGTTGCGGGGAAAAGGTTTCGCCCCGGGCGATCTGGACCAGCAGCAGGACGCCCAGCAACATTAGGACGGCACCCACGGCGCTGACGAAAAAGCCAGGGCCGAGCGCCGCGTAGCCGCCCAGCTGGGGCAGCGTGCTGCCTTGGTAGACCCAGGTCGCGCCGACGCCTGCGATGGCCAGGCCCAGCCACCAGGGTTTTCTGGGGGGAGTACCCATGCGTAGCCTCCAAGGGGCGAGCGCCTCGCCCCGGACTTTCAGTCGGGCCGCTACTTGACCAGCCCGACGGACTTCAGCACTTCGGCCTGGCGCGCTTTTTCTTTCTCGAGAAACGCGGCGAAATCGTCGCCGGCAAGGTAGGCGTCGTCCCAGCCATTGTCGGCGAGGGTCTTCTTCCACTCGGGGGTGGCGTGCAGCTTGGCATAGCGTTGCAGCCACATCTCGCGGCCGGCCTGGCTCATCCCCGGTGGGCCGATGATGCCGCGCCAGTTGCCGATGACGACGTCGAAACCGCTCTCCTTGAGCGTGGGCACGTCGATGCCGGGCAGGCGCTTCTCGGACGAAACGGCGATAAGGCGGATGCGGCCCTGGTCGGCGAAGTTCTTCAGCTCCGAAATCCCGGAGATGCCGATTTTCGCCTGGCCGCTCGCCAGGGACGTGACGACCTCCGCGCCGCTGGTGTAGGGCAGGTAGTTGACCTTGGTGGGAGGCAGGCCGACCGCCTTGGCGAGGAGGGCGGCAGTGACATGGTCGGTGCCGCCAATGGAGCCGCCGGCCACGGCCGTGCCTCCGGGGTTGGCCTTCAGGGCCTGGATGGCATCGGCGATGGTCTTGATGGGTGAGTTGGCGGCCACCGCGATCGCGCCGGCGTCGTCGGTCAGGCGCACCAGGGGCGTGGTTTGGTCCAGGGTGACGGGGGATTTGTTGGTGATGATGGCGCCGACGAGGATCGCGCCGATGGACATGATGGCGTTGTCGTCGCCCTTGCTGGTGCGGAAAAACTCGGCGAGCCCGATCGTGCCGCCCGCCCCGCCCCGGTTCGTGACCTGGAATCCATCCGTGAAGATGCCGGTCTGCTGCATGACCTGGAGCGGAATGCGCGCGGCGCCGTCATAGCCACCGCCCGGGCCGCCAGGGGCCATCACCTTGGCGGGCGCGGCCATGGCGAGGAGCGGCGCGGCGGCGAGGACGGCTCCTACCCATTTTCGTACGGTGTTCATGCGTATCTCCTTCCTCTTCTTCCTTCGTTGACGGTTGGAACCCGGGCGAGCGGCCGCGGGAGGTCCGTGTCGCGACGTCTACAGTATCCGCCCAAATGCGGGCTCCGGAAAAGCGTTCCGCTTACGCACCCGGCCCGACCGCCACCTAGGCGTACCTGGCCTGAAGGGGCGGGAATGGCCCGCGGCACCGGGCCCCCAGCCCTGGGGGAACCAGGCGGGAGGCTTGATTTTTGGGAATGCGCCCATATTTGGGCCAATGCAAGTTGATACGAGGTCGCCCCGGCGGCAGGGAGCCCAGGCGCGCGCTTTTCCCGGCCGGGGCGAAATCGTGCAAACTCGTTTTTCTTGGTTTTGAGCCGGCTTCTCTTCAACCGGCGCGGTTCGCATTTCGTTTGTCACCTTTCGACGAGATCGCCATGGCCCGCAAGACCCCAATCGAGCGCTACCGAAACATCGGCATCAGTGCCCACATCGATGCAGGCAAGACCACGACCACCGAGCGCATCCTGTTCTATACCGGGGTCAACCACAAAATCGGGGAAGTCCATGACGGCAACGCTACCATGGACTGGATGGAGCAAGAGCAGGAGCGCGGCATCACGATCACGTCGGCGGCCACCACCGCGTTTTGGCGGGGCATGGCCGGCAATTACCCCGAACATCGCATCAACATCATCGACACCCCTGGGCACGTCGACTTCACCATCGAAGTGGAGCGCTCCATGCGTGTCCTCGACGGCGCCTGCATGGTCTACGATTCGGTCGGCGGCGTGCAGCCGCAATCCGAGACCGTCTGGCGCCAGGCCAACAAGTACGGCGTGCCGCGCATTGCATTCGTCAATAAGATGGACCGCGTCGGCGCCGATTTCTTCCGCGTGCAGCGGCAGATCGTGGAGCGGCTGAAAGGGCGTGCCGTGCCAATACAGATCCCGGTGGGCGCCGAAGACCACTTCGAGGGCGTCGTCGACCTCGTCAAGATGAAGGCCATCATCTGGGACGAGGCCAGCCAAGGCGTGCGCTTCGAATATCGGGACATCCCTGCAGAGCTGCTGGCAACCGCCGAAGAGTGGCGGGACAAAATGGTGGCCGAGGCGGCCGAGGCCGAGGAGGCGCTGATGGACAAGTACCTCGGCGGGGAGCCCCTCACCGAAGAAGAAATCAAGCGCGGGCTGCGCAAGCGCACCGTGGCGGGTGAAATCGTACCCATGCTGTGCGGCAGCGCCTTCAAGAACAAAGGCGTACAGGCAATGCTCGACGCCATCATTGACTATCTTCCCTCGCCGGTGGACGTGCCCGCCATCAAGGGCGTCGACCTGGGCGAGCGCGAGGCCGAACGCCATCCTTCCGACGACGAGCCGTTTTCCGCGCTGGCGTTCAAGATCATGACCGACCCGTTCGTCGGTCAATTGATCTACTTCCGGGTGTATTCCGGTGTCGTGCGGTCGGGCGACACCATCTTCAATCCCGTGAAGGGCAAGCGGGAGCGGATCGGCCGCATCGTGCAGATGCACGCCAACGAGCGCCGGGAAATCAAGGAAGTCTATGCCGGTGACATCGCGGCGGCCGTGGGCGTGAAGGAGGCGACGACCGGCGATACCCTGTGCGATCCGGACCATCCCATCATTTTGGAGCGCATGGCGTTCCCCGAGCCAGTCATTTCCCAGGCGGTGGAGCCCAAGACCCAGGCCGACCAGGAGAAGATGGGCCTGGCCCTGAGCCGGCTTGCGCAGGAGGATCCCTCTTTCCGCGTCCGGACCGACGAAGAATCGGGGCAGACCATCATCTCGGGCATGGGCGAACTGCACCTGGAGATCATCGTCGACCGCATGCGACGCGAGTTCGGCGTCGAGGCAAAAGTCGGCAAGCCGCAAGTCGCCTACCGCGAAACCATCAAGTCCACGGTACGGGACGTGGAAGGCAAGTTCATCAAGCAGTCGGGCGGCCGCGGACAATACGGCCACGTCGTGATCACGGTGGAGCCGCAGCCCCCGGGCACGGGCTATGAATTCGTGGACGCCATCAAGGGCGGCGTCGTGCCGCGCGAATACATTCCCGCGGTCGACAAGGGCATCCAGGACACCCTGGCTTCCGGCGTGCTGGCCGGCTATCCCGTGGTGGACGTGAAAGTGACCTTGACCTTCGGTTCCTATCACGACGTGGATTCGAGCGAGAATGCGTTCCGCACGGCGGCGTCGATGGCGTTCAAGGAGGCGATGCGCCGGGCCAACCCCGTGCTGCTCGAACCCATGATGCGCGTCGAGGTCGAGACGCCGGAGGAATTCATGGGCAACGTGATGGGAGACCTGTCGTCCCGTCGCGGCATGGTGCAGGGGATGGAAGACATCGCAGGCGGTGGCAAGGTCGTGCATGCCGAAGTGCCGCTTGCGGAAATGTTCGGCTACTCCACCGTCCTGCGGTCGCTGACTCAGGGCCGCGCGACTTACACCATGGAGTTCAAGCACTACGCCGAAGTGCCCCGGCAGGTTGCCGAGGCGGTGATCGGGTCTCGCAAGCTTTGACGGCTTGCGGGCCCGGGGCCGGCGCCGCATCCGGGATCGGGAGACGAGGCAATCGTTCTTTCGCCCGCAACGCTCCGCGCAGCTGGTACAGTTGTCGGCGACATTATTCGGTATTTGTCCCTCGATCCGCCTTTCATGACGCCTCCCGTCTTTTCTGCCCGCCTCGTCGCGCGCTGGCTGCTGGTCTTGATGTTGCTGGCCGGCGCTTATTTCTTCAGCGGATTTCTCGTGCCGGGGTTGGCCGCGCTGATCATCGGCTTTGCGAGCTGGCCGTTGTACCGGCGGTGGGTGCACGTGTGCGGGGGGCGTCGGGCGCTGGCCGCCAGCACGGCGCTGCTCGTCATCGTGGTCGGCCTGATCGTGCCTTTTGCCTTCGGCGTCTCTTATGCCATCCAGGAGGCCAGCAACTTGATCCGCTGGCTGCTCGAGGCGAACCGCGACGGGTTGCCCGTCCCGCAGTGGGTGACGGCCTTGCCCGTGATCGGCGACAGGCTGGCCGGCTACTGGGAGGAGTATCTCGGAAGGCCGCATGCCCTCGGTTCCTGGGTGCAGCTCGTCAGCGGCGAACACCTCGGCAATATTTACCGCGTCGTGCTCTCGGCCACGGGCAATGCGTTCCACATTGCCTTGACCGTGGTGTTCATGCTGATCATCCTGTTTTTCGTCTACAAGGACGGCGAGGCCATGGTCGCCCAGCTAGACATCGTGGGCGAGCGCGTGTTGCCGGCCCGCTGGACGCGGCTTTCGCGCGTCGTGCCTGCCACCATCAGCGCAACGGTCACGGGCATGGGGCTGATCGCCATCGGCGAAGCCGTGGTGCTGGGCACGGCTTATTGGATCGCGGGCGTGCCGTCGCCGGCGCTCATGGGCTTGATCACGGGATTCATGGCGCTCGTGCCGGGCGGCGCTCCCGTGGCGTTCACCATGGTGTCGCTGTACCTGATCGCGTCCGGCAAGCTCGTGGCTGGGCTCGGCCTGTTCGCCTGGGGCTCGTTCGAGCTTTTCATCGTCGATAAGACATTGCGCCCGAAACTGGTCGGCGGGCCGGTCAAGCTGCCTTTCCTGCCGACCTTCATCGGCCTCGTGGGGGGCGTCCAGACCATGGGGCTCGTGGGCCTGTTCGTCGGCCCCGTGCTGATGGCGCTGCTGGTCGCCATCTGGCGCGAGTGGGTGAGAGAGATCCCCCGCGCCGAGCTTTCCTGCCCCCTGGAGGGCCACCAGGGGGAGCGGGTGTCGGATCAGTAGATCCCTTGTGCCAACATGGCGTCGGCGACCTTCACGAAGCCGGCGATGTTGGCGCCGTCCACGTAGTTGATGCTGCCGTCGGGCCGGGTGCCGTGGCGAACGCAGTTCTCGTGGATGTCTTTCATGATGGCGCGCAGCCGTTCGTCGACTTCGGCATGGTGCCAAGAGACGCGCTGCGAGTTTTGCGCCATTTCCAGCCCCGACACCGCGACACCGCCGGCGTTGCTCGCCTTGCCCGGCGCGTAGAGCGTACCGGCCTTCACGAATACGTCCACGGCTTCGAGGGTGGATGGCATGTTCGCGCCTTCGGCCACGCACACCACGCCGTTGCGCACCAGCGTTTCGGCGTCTTGGCCGTCGAGCTCGTTCTGGGTGGCGCAAGGCAGGGCGATGTCCACGGGGATGTGCCACGGCCGCTTGCCGGCTTCGAACGCCAGCTTATTGCGTGCGGCGAAGTCGGCAAGGCGGCCGCGCTGGACGTTCTTGAACTCCATGATTTCCTTGAGCAGGTCGGTGCTGATGCCTTCGGGGACGTACAGGGTGCCGTCCGAGTCGGACATCGTCAGGACCTTGGCCCCGAGGTCGATGGCTTTTTCGGCGGCGTACTGTGCAACATTGCCGGAGCCAGAGATCGAGACCTTCTTGCCGTCGAAGCTTTCGGCCTTCCGGTGCAGCA
This sequence comes from uncultured Pigmentiphaga sp., assembly GCF_937950555.1. NCBI lineage: Bacteria > Pseudomonadati > Pseudomonadota > Betaproteobacteria > Burkholderiales > Alcaligenaceae > Pigmentiphaga > uncultured Pigmentiphaga sp. The sequence goes on from NZ_CALFCW010000022.1 coordinate 12,359, forward strand.
TCTGCTCGGCGAAGTAGATGGTGCCGTAGCCGGTGGCTTCGGGGCGCATCAGGCTGCCGCCAAAGGAAAGTCCTTTGCCGGTGAACACCGCTGCCGAGCTGTTCGATAGTTTTTTCATCATCCCGGCCATGAAGCCCACCTCGCGCGCGCCCACGCCGATGTCGCCGGCGGGCACGTCGGTGTCGGGGCCGAGGTGGCGGTACAGCTCCAGCATCAAGGCCTGGCAGAAGCGCATGACTTCACCATCGCTCTTGCCCTTGGGGTCGAAGTCGGCGCCGCCTTTGCCGCCGCCCATGGGCAGGGTCGTGAGCGAGTTCTTGAAGGTCTGTTCGAATGCCAGAAAGCGCAGGATGGACAGGTTGACCGAGGGATGCAGGCGCATGCCACCTTTGTAGGGGCCGATGGCGGAGTTGTGTTGGACGCGGAAGGCGCGGTTGACTTGCGTTTGGCCGCGGTCGTCCACCCAGCAGACGCGGAATTGAATGATCCGTTCCGACTCCACCAGGCGTTCGAGCAAGCCCTGTTCGGCATAGCGCGGGTTCTTCTGCAAGAACGGCCAAAGGCTCGTCATGACTTCCTTGACGGCTTGCAGGAATTCCGGCTGGTGAGGGTCGCGCTGGGCGACGCGCGCGAGAAAACTATCTAGGCTGGTGTGTTTCAATTACGGCTCCGATGGATATCCGGGCGCTAGGCCATCCCGCCGGCGGCGCGGCGCCGAAGGTTGCACCTAATACGTGCGGTGTTGCGCTAAACCGGTGCATCGTGCACCGGAAAAATGCGGCATTGTAATCATCTTTTTTCGTCATCATGCTGCTAAATGTTGGCTTTAGGCCCTCATTTTGTGCGATTTTTTAAAAAGGGACGGAGCGATATTTCTCCGTGGTTTTTCAATAAAAATAGGGACGTACCATGGGCGGCATGAACGCAGCCGCGTGGAGGCGCTCCCGTCAGGAAGCGATATGGCTTGGATGCTATTGATCGTCGCCGGCTTGCTAGAAGTCGGTTGGGCTATCGGCTTGAAATACACCGATGGCTTCACCCGGCTGTGGCCGTCCCTGGGAACCGCCATTGCCATGATAGCCAGTGTGGTATTGCTGGGTGTTGCAATGCGTACGCTCCCGGTCGGCACCGCGTACGCGATCTGGGTGGGCGTGGGCGCGGTGGGAACCGCTGCGCTGGGGATCGTGCTCTTCGGCGAAGCCGCCACGTTGGCGCGGCTCGCGAGCCTAGGATTGATCGTCGCGGGTATCATCGGCTTGAAGTTGGCTTCCTGATCCACCGTATTGCGATGACCCCGGTTGCTCGCGGGCCCATAGGCGTATTTGATTCCGGCGTGGGGGGCATCAGTGTGCTGAATGCCATCCGGCGCATCTTGCCCGGCGAAGACTTGATCTATGTCGCCGACAGTGCGCATCTGCCCTATGGAGAGAAACCGCGTGCCTATATCGAGGCGCGCGCCCAGCGCTTGGCCGCCTTTTTCCTGGAGCAGGGAGCCAAGGCCATCGCCATCCCATGCAACACGGCAACCGCGGCAGCCGTCGATGCGCTGCGCAGGCGGTATCCGGAGCTGCCCATCGTCGGCATCGAGCCGGCGGTCAAGCCCGCGGCCAAGCTCACCCGGTCCGGCGTGATCGGGGTGCTCGCGACGACGGGTACGCTCGCCAGCGAACGCTTCCGCGGATTGGTCGAACGCGAGGCGCCCGGCATCGAGGTGTTGCTCAAGCCTTGCCCCGGCTGGGTTGCGCTGGCCGAAGAGGGGTGGACCCCGGAACGGGATCACATCGTGGCCGAGCCGCTGTCGGAACTGCTCGGCAAAGGCGCTGACGTGCTGGTGCTGGGGTGCACGCATTTCCCCTTCCTGATCGAACCCATTCGTCGTCATGCCGGAGACGGGGTCGTCGTGCTCGAAACCGGTGAGCCTTTTGCCCGCCAGCTCCACCGGCAGCTGGTGGTCCGTGGCTTGGCGCGGGAGTCGGCGGGCGGGATGGGGACGGTGCGCTACCTGGCCAGTGGGGCGGCTGGCGAGGCGGCGCGTCGCATCGCGAGGCTGAGTGGGCAGGCCGTCGAGGTGCGGCAGCTGCCGCCCGCCTACTGCTGAGGTGTCCGAGCGTCGGGGAGGCGACTAGGGATTTTCCGGTCCAGCTGGGCTCGATGGGGTATTCTCACGCCTCTGTGCCGATGGTCGACCCGACTCCGGCAGGCCTCGTGCCGCGTTTCCAGGAAATCCACAGGAGCCTCCATGTCGCTCGAACAGCATTACACCTCCATACTCGAACAGCTCGGCGAGGATCCGCATCGCGAGGGCCTGAGGGATACGCCCAAGCGCGCCGCCAAGGCCATGCGATATCTTTGCCAAGGCTATACGCAGAACCTGGAGGATATCGTCAACGGCGCGCTGTTCTCGTCCGACACGAACGAGATGGTGTTGGTCAAGAATATCGAGCTCTACTCGCTATGCGAACACCATTTGTTGCCGTTCATCGGCAAGGCGCACGTGGCGTATCTGCCGAACGGCAAGGTGCTGGGGCTTTCCAAGGTCGCCCGCATCGTAGACATGTTCGCCCGCCGGCTGCAGATCCAGGAAAACCTGTGCTTGCAGATCGCCGAGGCCATGCAGAAGGTGACGGACGCCCATGGCGTGGCGGTGGTCATCGAGGCGCAGCATATGTGCATGATGATGCGTGGCGTGGAAAAGCAGAACTCTTCCATGGTTAGCTCGGTCATGCTTGGCGCGTTCCGCGACAATGCCGCGACCCGCGCGGAGTTCCTGGGCCTTATTCGTTGAGGCCTCCCACTCGCGTCCCACGCCTGGCGTCGTGGTTGTCCGGGGAGCCGCCCCGGCGCAGGCTGCGCACCGCGAGAAGGCGGGGATGCACCGATGATGGGACAATGCCGGCCTGAGCCACCGGGAGCGGATGGCCTGGCCCGGTCTTTGCTTGAGTTTTCGTAGTGGTTTACCCCAGTCGCGCCCCCAAAATCGAGGCGCTATATTTTTTCTTTTGTTTCGTAGATGAGATGAGGTTTCGTATTTAAGACGTTGACCGCGCTAAGGCGGGATGGTTTGATACACCATCTTAAGGCCGTGGCGGCTTCGCGTTTCGGCGGTCGTCCATCCCCCGGAGCCGTCGTCGAATAGATGCTTCCTCGATCAATACAGGCCCCGCAACATGAATGAAATCGAGTTCCGCAAGGTTGGCAAGCGATTCCTGGACCGGCAGACGGGGCAACCCCGTGCCGCGGTTACCGACGTCAACCTGACCGTCCGCAGCGGCGAGGTCGTCTCTATCATCGGCCCCTCGGGCTGCGGCAAGAGCACGCTGTTGAACATGGGTGCCGGGCTGTACCTCCCGAGCGAGGGAGAGGTCTATGTGGGCGGGGAGCGCGTGACCAAGCCGGTGCGCAAGGTCGCCTTCATGCTGCAGAAAGACCTGCTCATGCCCTGGCGCACGATACGCGCCAACGTTGAATTGGGATTGGAGATCGAGGGCGTTGCGCCCCGCGAACGCAAGGCCGTGGCAGACGAGCTCCTGGCCAAGTGCCACCTGAAGGGGTTCGAGGAACACTATCCGTATCAATTGTCCGGGGGCATGCGCCAGCGCGCCGCCCTGGCGCGCACCTTGGCGGTCGATCCGCAGGTGCTGCTGCTGGACGAGCCGTTCTCGGCGCTCGATGCCCAGACCAAGATGGTCTTGCAGCAAGACTTGGCGAAGATGCTCTACGAAAAGCGCAAGACGGCGCTTTTCATTACCCACGACCTGGTGGAGGCCATCGCGCTGTCCGATCGACTGCTGGTCATGAGCGAGCGTCCTGGCACCATCATCGAGGAAATCATCGTCGACCTGCCTTTGCGGGACAATCCGCTGGAGCGGCGCAAGCTTCCTGAAATCGGCCCGCTCCAGGGCCGCCTGATGGAGCTGCTGAAGGTGGGCAAAGAGTCCGCCGAACTGCACTGAATCCGTTCATCTTCATCAACGCACGTTGCGCCCGTGGCGCTTTCACATAGGAAGCCTTATGAAAAAAGCTCTGGTCTCCTTCAGCTTCAAACTGGCTGCCATTGCCGCGGCCGCCGCTACGCCATTCGTCGCCCATGCGGCGCCGGAAGAAATCAACTATCTGCTGCCGGCTCCGCCCACGCTGCCCGCATTTGCCCCCTGGATGGTGGCACAGCAGCGCGGTTACTACGCCGATGAAAACATCAAGGTCAACTTCGTGCTTGGCAAGGGCGGCGTGGACGTGGCCAAGCAGATCGGTGCCGGCAACGCCGTGATCGGTGGCGCCATCGGCGATACGCCCATCATCGTCCGTGCCAACGGCGTGCCGGTGAAGGCCGTCGCGGTGCTCGGTGCAGGTTCGCTGTCTTCGCTCGCCGTCAAGAAAGATGGCCCGATCAAGTCGGTCTCCGACCTCAAGGGCAAGACCGTGACCGTGATCTCGTATAGCGACACCACGTATTACGCGCTGCTGGGCACGCTCAAGAAATACAACTTGTCCAAGAGCGACGTGTCGATCCAGGCAGCCGGTCCGGCGGGCGTATGGCAATTGTTCGCCGCGGGCAAGGCCGAAGGCATGGCCGCAACGCCCGATTGGCTGGTCGACGCGGACGAGGCGACCAATGGCAACGTCGAGTACCTGAAGATCGACAGGCCGTTCAACAGCATGGCGCAAGCCATCCTGGCTTCGGACGAGACCATCAAGAAGAACCCCGACCTGATCAAGCGACTGGTGCGCGCGACGCTGCGCGGCATGCAGGACGTGATGAAAGATCCCAAGAGCGCGGCTGCAACCTATGCCCAGGCGGCGCCGGCCTTCAAGGGCAAGGAGGAAAAGCTCGAGCGCATCCTGCGCCTGTACAACCAGTACGTGTACGCCGACCAGAAGGTGCTCGGCCAAATGGATGCCGCGCGCCTTGCCGAGGTCCAGAAGTTCTACGTTTCGGAAGGCATCGTCTCCAAGGCCACGCCTTTGTCCGATCTTTATACGAACCAGTTCGTCGGGGTTGATCGGTAATGTCGGTTTCGGTATCCAACGAAGCTGCGTCGGAGGCGCGCCATGCCGCGCCGCCGGCGCGTTCGCTTTTCTCGGGCAAGGTCGCCACGGTCAGCGGCAGCGTGCTGGTCCTCCTGGGCTTCCTGGCCATCTGGGAGTGGGGGCCGGGCCTGCTGAACATGCCTGAATTCATCCTGCCGCGCTTTAGCCGCGTGGTCCAGGAGTTCGGGCATATGTGGCAGAACAGCGACCTGCTGATGCACAGCGGCATCACCGCGTTCGAGGTCATCGTCGGCTTCATCCTCGGCGCGCTGCTGGGGCTGGTGGTGGGCGTGGTGCTCGGCCTTTCCCCGAGGACGGAGTCCATTCTTTCGCCCTACATCCTGGCGCTACAGATCGCGCCCAAGGTAGCGTTTGCGCCCCTGTTCGTCATGTGGCTCGGCTACACCATTTATCCGAAAATCCTGGTCGCGATCCTGATCGTCTTCTTCCCGGTCATGATCAATGTGCTGTCAGCCGTGCGCACCGTGGATCCTGACATGGTGAACCTGGTCCGGACCCTCAACGCTGGCCGGTGGCAGATTTTCCGCCTGGTCGAGTTTCCGTCGGCGTTGCCGGCACTGTTTTCGGGCCTGCGGATCGCATCGACGCTGGCAGTCATCGGCGTGACCGTGGGCGAACTCGTGGGCGGTAACCTGGGGCTGGGCTTCTTGCTGGTCGATGGGGAAGGGCAAGGCAATACCGCTGCCGTGTTCGTCACCATCGCCATGCTGACGCTGATCGGCATCATTGCCTACGCAGGCGTCGTTTGGGCGGAAAAACGCGTCCTTCATTATTTGCCTCGCGCATCGACCACCACGGTCTGAGCGCAGGTCATGGGAGCAACGTTGGATTCAAGCAATATCAGTAATCTCTTGCAGGGCCGTCGCGTCCTGGTAACCGGGGCAGCACGGGGGTTGGGCTACGAGTTCGCCGTCCGGCTGTGCGAGGCCGGTGCGAAAGTGGTGATGGCCGACATCCTGGCCGACACGCTGAAGAAATCGGTCGAAACGCTGCAGGCGCGCGGGTTTTCGGTGCACGGCATTGAGGTAGACCTTGCCGATCCGGCCTCGATCGAGCGGTGCGCCGCCGAGGCAGCCCAAGTGTTCGGCGGCCTGGACGGCCTGGTCAACAATGCCGCCATCACGAATTCGGGTGGGCGCAGTGCCCACGAGCTGGACATCGAGGTATGGGACCGGGTCATGCAGGTCAACGTGCGCGGCACGTGGCTCATGTCGGTCGCCTGTCACGCCGCGCTGAAAGCCTCGGGGCGGGGTGCGATCGTCAACCTTGCATCCGACACCGCGCTGTGGGGCGCCCCCAACCTGCTCGCCTACGTGGCGAGCAAGGGCGCCGTGATCTCGATGACTCGCTCGCTCGCCCGCGAATTCGGCGTCGACAACATCACCGTCAACGCCATCGCGCCGGGACTCACCCTGGTCGAAGCGACCGAGTACGTGCCGGAGTCCCGGCACCGGTTGTATCACGATCAACGCGCGATCAGCCGGGAGCAGGTGCCGGATGACGTGAGCGGCTCCGTCTTGTTCGCCTTGTCGGACCTCGCCCGGTTCGTGACGGGACAGCTGTTGCCGGTCAACGGCGGATTCGTGATGAATTGAAAAAAAAGCGGCGGTGTGACCGGCCGCGCATTCCCGGGCCGGTATCATTTCGTCCCGCAAGCAACGAGTGAATGAGTCGGTCACACATGAGCAAAGGGAACGTATCGGAAGCCGCACAAGAGAAGTATCTGGTCCCAGCACTGGAGCGCGGGCTGCTTTTGCTGGGCCAGTTCAACCACCGGGACCGGAGGCTTTCGGCGCCTGAGTTGGCTCGTCGGTTGAACCTGCCTCGCTCCACCGTGTTCCGCTTGCTGATGACGCTGGAGTCCATGGGGTTCGTGGAGCGGGCCGAGGGTGGGCACGACTACCGCCTGGGGCTCGCTGTCTTGCGCCTGGGGTTCGAGTATCTTGCCTCGCTCGAGCTCACGGAGCTCGGTACGCCGCTGCTCGAGCGCCTGCGCGGGGAAATCGGGTTCTCGTGCAACCTGGTGGTGCGCGATGGGCGCTCGATCGTCTATGTGGCTAAGTCATCTGCCCCGACCCCTTTCACCAGTTCGGTCCACGTCGGGACGCGGCTGCCGGCCCATGCGACCGTGCTCGGTCGCATCCTGCTCGAGGACTTGACGCTGGAGGAGCTGCGCGAGCTTTTTCCCGAGGAAGAGCTGGAGGTGTTTTCGTCAAGCACGCCGCGCACGGTCAAGCAGCTCTATGAGATGGTGCAAAAGGATCGCGAGCGCGGCTACGTGCTCGAAGAAGCATTCTTCGAGGCGCGGGTATCCAGCGTTGCCGCGCCGGTGCGCGACGCGAGCGGCCGCATCGTGGCTGCATTGGGCGCCACGATACCCTCGTCCCGCTTCGATCCGGAGCGCATCGACGAGCTGGTGACCAAAGTGCGCAGCACGGCCATGGAGCTGTCCAGGCTACTGAATTATTCGCCCGAGAAAATGCAGGCCATGGGCAAGGTTGCCAACCTGTGACGTGCGGGGCGGCGCAATATCTGGCGCCGGCGCGATGACGTGCGTGCGCTCGGGCCGCCTCATGGGCAAGGGGAGTTGCGCGTGACGGCAACGACATTTTCCGCTGCAGTCATCGGCGCCGGCCCTGCCGGGCTGATGGCGGCGGAGGTGCTCGCCCGTGCAGGTGTCCCGGTCGACGTCTACGATGCCATGCCGTCGGCTGGACGCAAGTTTTTGCTGGCCGGCATAGGCGGCCTGAACATCACTCACTCGGAACCCCCGGAACGGTTTTTATCGCGGTATGGCGAGCGTGCCCACGTGCTTGCGCCCATGCTTTCGGCCTTTGGCGCCGCACAGGTGCGGGAGTGGGCTGCCGGGCTGGGCATCGAGACTTTCGTCGGGTCATCGGGCCGCGTTTTTCCCAAGGAAATGAAGGCCGCGCCCTTGCTGCGTGCCTGGCTGCATCGGTTGCGCGGGCAGGGGGTGCGGCTGCACATGCGCCATCGCTGGTGCGGCTGGCGAGATGAAGGCCTGCTGTTCGATACGCCCGGCGGCCCCCTCGTGCATCGCCATGCCGCCACCGTACTGGCATTGGGCGGGGCGAGCTGGCCGCGCCTGGGTTCGGACGCGGCGTGGGTGCCGTGGCTTGCCGAGCGCGGCGTGGCCATTGCGCCGCTGGCGCCAGCCAATTGCGGTTTCGAGGTCGATTGGAGCGAGCATTTCCGCCAGCGCTTCGCCGGCCACCCGGTGCAGGCGGTGGCGCTCTCGCTGGGCGAAGGGCCCGGGCAGGCATGGCACCGGCGGGGAGAGTTCGTCGTTTCAGAATACGGCCTGGAAGGGAGCCTGGTCTATGCCGCCTCGGCCATGCTGCGCGACGCGATCGCCCGGCACGGGAGCGTCAACGTTACGCTCGATTTGACGCCGGGAATGAGCCTGGAGCGCGTCGCCGAGGAGCTCGCCTGGCCTCGCGGCAGCAAATCCATGGCCAACCACCTGCGTGCGCGCGTCCGTGTCGACGGGGTCAAGGCGGGCTTGTTGCGCGAGGTGGTTCCCGCCGCCGATTTTCACCAGCCCGCGCGCCTGGCGCGCTGGATAAAGTCCCTGCCGCTGACGTTGCGCGCGCCGCGGCCGATCGAGGAAGCCATTAGTACCGCGGGGGGCGTGGCCTTCTCCGAACTCGATGAGCGTGGCATGCTCACGCGCCTTCCAGGCGTGTTCTGCGCCGGCGAAATGCTGGATTGGGAAGCGCCGACGGGAGGCTATCTGCTGACGGCCTGCCTGGCGAGCGGCCATTGGGCGGGGCAGGGCGCGGCCCGGTGGCTGGCCGCGGGCCACGGCGCTCCAGCGGGCTCGCCCGCTTGACCTTCCCATTGCGGCAAGGGTGATACTGTACGAGATCTCATGAGGAGTCTCGTTATGCTGCAATTCCAGGTACAAGGCATGAGCTGCGCGCACTGCGTCAAGGCCGTGACGCAGGCCGTCCAATCCGCATATCCCGATGCCCGCGTGGAGGTTGACCTCGATTCGGGGCGTGTCCGCGTCGAGCGTGCCGATGATGCCGCGCGCGTAGCCCGCTTGATCCAGGAGGCAGGCTATACGGTGTCGGAGTCGGAAACGCTGGGCTGAGCGCCGAACAGGGCAAGTTGCCCGTCGGGCGCTCCGAGCCGCACGCCGACGCCCATCAGCCGCACGGGCCGCGGATTGCGGTGAAACGCGGTGGCGAGGAGAATCCGGTATTGCTCTTCGTCGAGGGAGGTGCCCAGCCCTTCGGCCGTGGTGCGGGAGAAATCCGAAAACCGCAATTTGACGAACACCTTTTGGATGCGATGCTGGGCGTCGGCGCGCCGCACGCGCGCGTCGAGCTGGTCCAGCATTCCGCGCAGCAGCGCCTGGCAGGCGTCCAGGGACGTCAGGTCGGTGGCAAACGTCTGTTCCACGCTGACCGACTTGCGCTCGCGCGTGGGCGAGACCTCCCTGTTATCGATGCCGCGGCACAAATCATATAAGCGCTCGCCGAAACTGCCGAAGTGCTCGCGCAGCTTCTCCAGCTCCCATGTACGCAGGTCGGCGCACGTCTCGACGCCGAGCGCCTTGAGTCGTGCGCCGGTGACCTTGCCTACGCCGTGCAGTTTCGAGACCGGCAGCGCGGCCACGAATGCGTCGACGTCCTGCGGAGGCACGACGAACAGGCCGTCCGGCTTATTCCAATCGCTGGCGATCTTGGCCACGAATTTGTTGGGCGCAACGCCGGCCGACACGGTGATGCCCACGGTCTCTTTCACGCGGCGGCGGATCTCTTCCGCGATCAGCGTGGCGCTGCCGCGCAGTTTGTCGGTGCCGGTGACGTCGAGATAGGCCTCGTCCAGCGACAGGGGCTCTACCAGGGCGGTGTAGTCCCGGTAGATCGCCATGATCTGCGCCGACGCGGCGCGATACTTCTCCATCGCGGGCGGAAGGATCAGCAGGTCCGGACATAGCCTCAGCGCACGCGCCGACGACATGGCAGAGTGGATGCCGTACTTGCGTGCTTCGTAATTGCAGGTGGCCACGACGCCCCGCGTTTCGGGGCGGCCGCCGACCGCCAGCGGGCGGCCGCGCAGGCTCGGGTCGTCGCGCATTTCGATCGACGCGTAAAAGCAGTCGCAGTCGCAATGAATGATCTTGCGCATGAGAGCGGAAAACCCGGGTACGCGCTCCTACAGCAGACTCAGCTTCGCGTACCGGTAGAAACTGCCGGCAGCGGCCGTCGCAGCCAACAGGAACCCGTGGCGACCATCGAGGAATCCGCGCTTGAAGACGTATAGGCGCACGAAGGTCCACAGTCCATGTCCGATCGCCGTGCCTATCGAGGCGCGCCGGCCGCGGGCGTGCAGGGCGCGGGCGCTGTCGGTGGAGTAGCGGTTCATCTTCGCGACGGCCGTGTCCAGGTCTGGGTAGGTGTAATGGATCAGGTGGGGCTCGAGATGGCCGATGCTGCCCGTAGCAACCAGTTTTTCGTGCACCAGGTCGTCGCTGAAGCGCGCGCTGCCGCGGCGGAACAGGCGCAATACCCGATCGGGCCACCAGCCGCTGTGGCGGATGAAACGCCCGCAAAAGCTCGAGAGGCGGGGCATGTCGTAGGCGTCGTGTTCCGGCTGGCGCAATACCTGCGCGATGGCGCCGGCCAGTTCCGGCGTCACGCGCTCGTCGGCATCGAGGGACAGCACCCAGTCGCCGGTCGCCAAATCCAGCGCCCGATTCTTCTGGGGACCGAAGCCGGGCCAGTCCGGCGCGACGGTCACGCGAGCGCCATGCCTGCGCGCAATCTCCACCGTGTCGTCGTCGCTGCCCGAGTCGAGCACGATGATTTCATCGGCAAAGCGCACCGACTCCAGGCAGTCGGCAATGTTGCTGGCCTCGTTGCGGGTGATGATGATGACGGACAAGCGCATGGCGCGGCAAAGCAGTGTGGTGAGACCGCCATTACAGCACGGCCGAGCCCGGAAACGGCTCGCAACGGGGCGGGCTTTGCGTGTGGGAGCGGGCCCAGATTTAGGGTAAAATCTAAGTCTTTGATTTTTCTGGACTATTGATACGCATCAAGTGAGTTGCGGCATTGGTGGTCCGCCCACCATGACAGATACAGCGGCATTAGGGCCCAGTTCTTTTGCCGATTTCGGCCTGCACCCCGACATACTCAAGGCAGTCGTCGCCACCGGGTACACCACTCCTACGCCTATCCAGGCGCAAGCGATACCGGTGGTCATTACCGGTCGCGACGTGATGGGCGCAGCGCAAACCGGAACCGGAAAAACTGCGGCGTTCACCCTACCCATACTCCATCGGCTCATGCCTTTGGCCAACACGAGCGCGTCGCCGGCACGCCATCCGGTGCGGGCGCTCATCTTGACGCCCACGCGCGAATTGGCCGACCAGGTCGCGGAGAACGTCAAGCGCTACAGCCAGTTCACGCCGTTGCGTTCGGCGGTGGTGTTCGGCGGGGTCGACATCGGTCCCCAGAAGGACGAATTGCGGCGCGGCTGCGAAGTGCTCATCGCAACGCCGGGGCGCTTGCTCGACCACGTGGAGCAGAGAACGGTCAACCTTGGCCAAGTCGGCATGCTGGTGCTGGACGAGGCCGACCGGATGCTCGACATGGGGTTTCTGCCCGACCTCGAGCGCATCATCAGGCTGCTGCCCCAGCAGCGGCAGACGCTCCTTTTTTCGGCCACGTTTAGCAACGATATCCGCAAGCTGGCGCGGTCGTATCTGAACTACCCCGTCGAAATCGAGGTGGCCGCCCGCAACGCGACGGCCGACACCGTCACCCAGGTGGCCTATAAGCTGGGCAGCGATGCCAAGCGCGCGGCGGTGGTGCATTTGGTCAAGTCGCGCGGCCTCAAGCAGGTCATCGTGTTCTCGAACACCAAGATCGGCACGGCCCGGCTGGCGCGCGAACTCGAGCGCGACGGCGTGCGCGCCGAGTCCATCCACGGCGACAAGTCGCAGGCAGATCGCATGAAGGCCCTGGAGGCCTTCAAGTCCGGCGAGCTGGAAGTGCTGGTCGCGACCGACGTTGCAGCGCGCGGCCTGGACGTGGCAGGCGTGCCTTGCGTCATCAATTACGACTTGCCCTACAACGCCGAGGATTACGTGCACCGCATCGGCCGCACGGGGCGTGCAGGGGCCTCGGGTGAAGCGATCTCTCTCTTCACGGACGACGAAGAGCGTTTCCTGCTCGAGATCGAAAAACTGATCAAGCGGCAGATTCCGCGGGGTCGCCTGGACTTGCCCGCATCGGTGCTTGCGTCATCCTCGCGCAGGGAGCGTCCCGCGCGTGGTGCCGGCGGCCGGGGCGAGCGTTATCGTCACCAGGTGCAGGCGGCGCCGGTCGACGATTTCTTCTATCGTCCCTACGAGCCGCCGGCCGATCCCGCGCCGTCCAAGCCCGAAGCGGGCGCTACGCCGTCGCGTGCGGCCACCAAGCGGCCCTTGGCCGTGCTCCTGGGCGGGCCGGGCAGGAAGAACACCTCGTCGTCCTAACGGCGTTACGCCGGAAATTTTTCGATTTGCCACCGCCGCGCCCAGCGGCGGGTCGCCTCGGCGAGAAACGCCGTCACGTCGGCTGCCTGGAACGGCTCGAACTGCAAATGGCGCCATGCGGCCTCCAGCGCCGCCAGGGGGCGGGCGGCGTCAATGGCAGCGGCGCCAGTTTGTTTCGACAGTTTCTGACCTTCCGCGTTGACCACGATGGGTACGTGCATCCAGCGGGGGTTGGGTAGCTGCAGCATGTCCTGCAGGATTTTCTGCCTCGGTGTCGAACCGAGCAGGTCGGCTCCGCGGACGACGTCGGTGATGCCTTGTGCGGCGTCGTCCACGACCACGGCCAGTTGATACGCCCACATGCCGTCGGCCCGGAAGAGCACGAAATCGCCGACTTCGGATTCCACGTCTTGTTCCACGAGCCCCGCCCATCGGTCCACGATGCGCGTGCGCCCTTGCGGTACGCGCAGGCGCCAAGCTCGCGCCGGACGGCCGTTCAAACCGTTGCGGCACGTGCCAGGGTAGGGCAGCTCGCCAGAGGGCAAGCGGCCGCGCAGGTTCAGGATGGAGTCCGCGATTTCTTTCCGGGTGCAAGCGCACGGGTAGGCGGCGCCGGCTTGTCGAAGCGTATCGAACGCTTCGCGGTAAGCAGCGTGGCGCGAGGACTGGTACAGGACGTCTCCGTCCCAGGCCAGGCCCATGGCCTGTAATTGCTGCAGGATGGTGCGGTCCGCGCCTTCCACCACCCGCGGCGCGTCGAGGTCTTCGATGCGCACCAGCCAGCGGCCGCCGTGCGCACGCGCGTCGAGGTAGCTGGCCAGCGCGGCGACCAGGGAGCCCTGGTGCAGGGGGCCGGTGGGGCTAGGGGCGAAGCGGCCGACGTACGCCATCATGCCGCCCCCGCCACGTGTGCGGACGCCTGGGGCGGGGACAGCAGGGCGGCGTGCAGGCGCGCCGATTGCAGCCTCTTGAGCATCCACTTCATTGCCCGTCCTTCGGCTGGCCCCCGCCAGGCATAGACGAGCCGCTCGCTCGCGGGTGGGCCTTCCACGGCGCGCGCAACCAGCAGGCCTTGCGCCAAGGGGGCGGTGGCCAGTGGCTGCGGCAGGTAGCCGCAACCCAGGCCGCGGATCATCGCCTGGATTTTCAGTTCGATGGTAGGCAGGGTGATCGTGTGTTGTTTGGATAGGAGGCCTTTGGTGCCGGCGGGAAGGCGTCGCGCCGTATCGGCTACCACGAGGGCCGTGTGGCGGTCGATGTCGGTGGTCTGTAGCGGCTCTTGCGCCTTGGCCAAGGGGTGGTGGGGAGACATGCAGAAAACGAAGGGGAGGGCGCCCATCGCGCGCGACTGAAAGCCTTCTGCAGGCGCGTTGTCGGCATCCGCGCCGATGGTGATGTCGGCCCGTCCCGACAGCAAGGCATCCCAGTTGCCCCGCAGCACCTCGTAACTGAAGCGCAGGCGGGTGCCCGTGCCCAGGGCTTCGAAGTCGTCGACCAGGTCCAGCAGCGCCGAGCAATTGAGCGCGCCGTTGACCGCAATACGCAGCTCGGTTTCCCAGCCCGTTGCATAACGATGCACCCGCTGGGCGAGCGCTTCGAAGGCCTCGAGCAGCGGGCGCCCCTCGCGCAACAGCTCCTCCCCCGCGGGCGTGAGCCGCGCCCGGTGCCCGCTGCGGTCGAACAGGAGTGCATCCAGCTCGTCTTCGATCTTGCGTACTGAATAGGTGAGGGCCGACGGGACTTTGCCCAGCTCGCGTGCCGCCCGGGCGAAGCTGCCATGCCGCGCGATGGCGTCGATCATTTGGAGCGATTCAGGAGAGAGCGCAGGCATGGGGGGAAGATCGTTCAAGTAATTTGAATGATTTCCTCAAAGGATACGACACAACCCCGCCTGCCGATAGACCACAATGCTTCCATCACGGCATGGTTTTGCCAACCGCGAGCGAGAGGCAGGCCGAAAGGAGAGAACATCATGTTGACCTTGAGACGCAGTCACGAACGGGGCAGGGCGGATCACGGCTGGCTCCAGACAGCCCATACGTTTTCTTTCGCGGACTATTTCGATCCTGCCCACATGGGCTTCGGCCCGCTGCGCGTGATCAATGACGACCATATCGCGCCGGGAAGTGGCTTTGGCATGCACGGCCACCGGGACATGGAGATCATCACTTACGTACTGGAGGGGGCGATCGAGCACCGCGACAGCATGGGCAACGGCTCGATCATCCGGCCAGGCAACGTCCAGCGGATGAGCGCAGGCACGGGCGTCATGCATTCGGAGTTCAATCCCGATCCGCAGCGCATGACACACCTCTTGCAGATCTGGATCCTGCCGGATCGCAAGGGGGTTGCACCCGGTTATGAGGAGCGAGCATTCTCCGAGGCGGACAAGCGGGGCCGGTTACGGCTGGTTGCATCGCCGGATGGGGCCGACGGTTCGGTGAGCATGCACCAGGATGCGCGGGTTTACGCCGGGCTGTTTGACGGTGAAGAACATGCCGAGCATGCCTTGGCGCCAGGGCGCCGGGCCTGGGTGCACGTGGCGCGAGGCGCGGTGCGTGTCAATGGCGAGGCGTTGTCCGAAGGCGACGCCGCGGCGATCGAGGACGAGGCAAGCCTTGTCATCGACGGTGGCAAGGGCGCCGAGGTCTTGCTGTTCGACCTGCCGTGAGCACCGTCGGGCGGGGAGTCGCGGGGGAGCTCGCGCCTGGCCGCCCTCGATCGATTGAATCCGTCCGCACCGCCCTCATCTAAAGGCATGAGAAGCCGGCGGCCGGGAAGGCCGCCGGGATCTGACTTGCGAGAGAGCGGCCATGGAGTTCAAGGACTACTACGCTACGCTTGGTGTGGAACGAGGCGCGTCGGAAGACGAGATCCGGCGCGCCTATCGCAGGCTCGCGCGCAAGTATCACCCCGATGTCAGCAAGGAGCCCGATGCCGAGCAGCGCATGCGGGAGGTCAACGAAGCCTATCAAGTCCTCGGAGACCCGGAAAAGCGGGCGGCCTACGACCAGCTTGCCGCAGGGGTGTCGTCGGCGGGCGGTTTCAGTCCTCCGCCGGGCTGGGATAGCGGCTTCGAGTTTTATGGGGCCCGCGGGGCGGACGATGATTTGTTCAGCGAGTTTTTCTCGTCGCTGTTCGGTGGTCGCCGCGCGCGCGCCACGGCGCGCGCCCGCGGGGAGGATAGGCACGCCGCGATCGAAATCGACCTGGAGGATGCGCTGCGCGGCGCTTCCCGGGACGTCACGCTGCGTTCCGTGGAGTACGACGCGCAGGGGCGGCCGCACGTCCGCGAGCGCACCCTCAACGTGCGCATTCCCGCAGGGGTGAGAGAAGGGCAGTTCATCCGCCTCGCAGGCCAGGGCTCGCCCGGCACGGGAGGAGCGGAGAACGGGGACCTCTATCTGGAAGTTCGCTTCAAGCCGCATCCCCGCTACCGGGTCGACGGACGCGATTTGTATATGGACCTGCCGGTGGCACCATGGGAGGCGGCCCTTGGCGCCACCGTGCGCGTGCCGACGCCGCTCGGCCCAGTGGAGGTGACCGTGCCGGCCAATTCCAGGCACGGGCGGCGGCTGCGCCTGAAAGGGCGTGGGATACCGGCCAGCCCACCCGGCGACCTTTACCTCGTGCTTGACGTCGTCTGGCCCCGGGCAGATACCGAGAAGGCGCGGCAGGCCTACAAAAAGCTGGCGCAGGAATTGTCGTTCGACCCGCGCCGGAATCTTGGAGGAGTCCGATGAACACCGTGACCCTTACGGCCACCCTCGTGGGGTACGAAAAACCGCTCAGCGCACGGGAGTTGGCGCAGGCTTGCCGGGCGGACGAGGGCTGGGTCGCGCAGCTGGTGGAGGCAGGCATCCTGGACGCGCACGGAGATCTCGCAAGCTGGCGTTTCGACAGTGCGGCCCTGCGCTGCGCCCTGCGGGTCAGGTCGCTGCAGCGCGCGTTCGACGTCAACCTCGACGCGGCCGCCCTGATCTTCGAAATGAGCGATGAAATCCGTCGCCTGCGCGCCTTGTTGAAAGCCTACGGGCTGGATGATCGCGGGCTTTGAGCAACAGGCTGGGCCATTTTGCGTGAACCTAGGGTTTACCCTAGTCGCGTGCAGTGGGCCGAGCGGCTATATTTCAACCGTGTTTCGTGTATGGACTGCTAGTTCATATTTGAAACGAAGCCCATCCACCTCTCTTGACCGCCTCGCCGCTCGTGAATCCGCCCACCGCCATGGACGCCGCGCCAGACAAATATGTCGTTCCAGGATTGGAACGAGGCCTGCGCGTGCTCTGCGAGATCGGGCGCGGCAAGGGTGGGGCGACGGCGCCTGAGCTGGCGCGGCGGCTGGGAGTGCCCCGCACCACCGTATTCCGGCTGTTGGCAACGCTCGAACGGCTGGGCTTCGTACAGCGCGCCGAAAATGGCCGCGATTATTCGCTCGGCATGGCGGTGCTGCGGCTGGGCTTCGAGTACCTGGCGTCCCTCGAGCTCACCCAACTGGGCGCGCCTCTGTTGGAAAGGGTCCGCGACGAGTTCAATCTGTCCTGCCATCTCGTCGTGCGTGACGGGCCGGACATCGTGTATGTCGCCAAGGCCGCCGCCAACACGCCGCTCGCCAGCTCCGTCAACGTCGGAACGCGCCTGCCTGCCCATGCCACCGTGCTGGGCCGGGTCCTGATGGCGGATATGTCGTTGGAACAGCTCCGGGAGCTCTACCCCGAAGGCGTCCTGCCCACCGTCAACGCTTTCACGCCGCGCACCGTCGAGCAGCTCTACGCTTTGCTGCAACGTGATCGCGAGCGTCCCTATCTGCTCCACGAAGGTTTTTTCGAGTCGGGTATTTCCACTCTTGCTGCGCCGGTGCGCCAGGAAGGCGGCGCCATTGCCGCCGCATTGGGCGTTGCGATGCCGGCGGTGCCCATCGAAGCCTCGAGACTCGAACGCTTGGCGCGCGCCGTCTGCGAAAGCGCCGCCGAGCTTTCCGCATTGCTCAACTACCGTGGGCCCGTGGCTTACGGTCTTCATGAAAAACTGAACGGGATGGTTGCTTAATGTCTATGTACAACCTTGACGGCAAAGTCGCCGTCGTTACGGGCGGCACCTCGGGCATTGGCCTGGCCACGGTCGGCTTGCTGCTCGAAGCGGGCGCCGCCGTGGCTTTCTGCGGCCGCAACGAGGACAAGCTCAAGCAGGCCCGCGACGGCCTGCTCGCGCGTTTCCCCAATGCGCGCATCCATGCGGCGCGCTGCGACGTGCTCGTGCCCGAACAAGTCGAGGCTTTCGCTGCCGATGTGCAGCGTGAGCTCGGGCCTGCGACCATCCTGGTCAACAACGCCGGCCAGGGGCGCGTGTCCACCTTCGCCAGCACCGAAAATTCTGCCTGGCTGGACGAGCTCCAGCTCAAGTTTTTCTCGGTGATCAATCCCACCCGCGCCTTCATTCCCCAACTGGAACAAAACGAAGACGCGGCCATCGTTTGCGTGAACTCGCTGCTTGCCATCCAGCCGGAGCCCCACATGGTGGCGACCTCCGCTGCCCGCGCAGGCATTCACAACCTGGTGCGCTCGCTGGCCTTCGAACTGAGCCCCAAGAAGATCCGCGTCAACGGCATCCTGCTGGGCTTGGTGGAGTCGGGCCAGTGGCGCCGCCGCTACGAAGAGCGCAAAGACCGTTCGCTCACCTGGGAGCAGTGGACGGCGCGGATCGCGGCCGAGAAGCAGATCCCGCTCGGCCGCCTCGGCCGTCCCGAAGAGCCTGCGCGCGCCATCTTTTTCTTAGCTACGCCCTTGTCTTCCTACACGACGGGCAGCCATATCGACGTATCCGGAGGGGTTTGCCGTCATGCCTAATGCCAATCGCATCACCGTGGGCGCAGCCATTGCCCAGTTTCTCGAGAACTGCGGCGTAAAGGCGGCGTTTGGCGTCATTTCGATCCACAACATGCCCATCCTCGACGCCTTCGGCGAACGCGGCAACATCCGCTTCGTGATGGCCCGGGGCGAGGCAGGCGCCACCAACATGGCCGATGCCTACGCGCGCACCACGGGTGGCCTGGGCGTGACCGTGACCAGCACCGGCACGGCAGCAGGCAACGCGGCCGGCTCGATGGTGGAGGCCATCACGGCCGGCACGCCGTTGCTGCACCTTACCGGCCAGATCGACAGCCCCTACCTGGACCAGAACCTGGGCTTCATCCACGAAGCCAATCACCAGCTCGAAATGCTGCAGGCCGTGTCCAAGGCTGCCTTCCGCATCCGGACGCCGGAGACGGCCATCGGCATCATCAAGCGGGCCGTGCAAATCGCGATGACGGCGCCCACGGGGCCCGTGAGCGTCGAGATCCCCATCGACGTGCAGGCAGCCCTGATCGACATGCCTGCGGACCTGACCCCGCTGCCCGTCGCTGACTTGGTGCCTTCCGAAGCCGCGCTGGACGAACTGGCGGATCGCCTTGCCAAGGCCAAGCGCCCGCTGTTGTGGCTCGGCGGCGGTGCCCGCAAGGCAGGCGAACAGGTTCGCCGCCTGGTCAAGATGGGCTTTGGCGTGGTCACCAGCACGCAGGGCCGCGGCGTGATCCCCGAGAATGACCCGGCCTGCCTGGGTTCGTTCACCGCCGTCAAGCCAGTCGAGAATCTCTACCAGACCGTGGATGCGATGCTGGTGGTCGGTTCGCGGCTGCGCAGCAACGAAACGCTGAAGTACGCGCTCAAGCTGCCGCAGACGCGCTATCGCATCGACGCCGACCCGACGGCGGACGGCCGCGCCTACACCACGGATTTCTTCGTCAATGGCGATGCCACGCTGGCGCTCAAGGGGTTGGCCGACCGCCTGGAAGGCAAGATGGCGGTGGACCCGGTGTTCCTCGACGACATCCAGGCTGCCAAGCGTGCTGCGCTGGCCAAGCTGCGCGACGACGTCGGTCCCTACACCAAGCTCATCGATGCTTTGCAATCCGTGGTTGGCGAGTCCTTCAACTGGGTGCGCGACGTCACGCTCTCGAACAGCATCTGGGGCAATCGCCTGCCGTGCCTGCACGACCCGCGCGCCGGCGTGCATGCCCTGGGCGGCGGCATCGGCTTGGGCCTGGCGATGGGCGTGGGCGCCTCCGTCGGCGCGGCCGTGACCGGTTCCGGCAAGAAGACCTTTACGCTGGCAGGTGATGGCGGCTTCATCCTGAACCTGGGAGAGCTGGCGACCGCCGTCCAGGAGCAGGCCGACATGCTCATCATCCTGATGAACGACCAATCGTACGGCGTCATCAAGAACATCCAGGACGCCGTGTACGGCGGCCGCAAGCACTACGTGCAGCTGCATACGCCGGACTATGCGCTGTTGACGCAGTCGATGGGCCTGGGACACATCCGCGTCAAGCACGCGGACGAGATCGAGGCCGCGATCAAACAAGGCCTATCCGTCAAGGGGCCGTTCATCGTCGAAATCGACATGTTGTCCGTCGGTGGCTTCAATACCAAATTCGCCGGTCCTCCGGTCAAGGCAGCGGCCGAGAAAACGGGGGCTTGAACCATGATGATTTCCGACAAGACCCTACCGATCTGCGTGGCGGGCGTTTGGCGCGAAGGCGGTGGCGAACGCTATGCCACCCTATATCCCGCCACGGGCGAGGCCGTCGCTTACTTGAATGCGGCCAGCCTCGATGACGTGGAAGAAGCGATCCAGGGCGCGCACCAGGCCTTCCTCACCAGCGGCTGGGCCCAGCGCAAGCCGCATGAGCGGGCGGCAGTGCTCTACCGCATCGCGCAGCTGATCCGCGAGCGGGCCGAGGAACTGGCCCAGCGCCAGCGCCTGGACAACGGCAAGCCGATCAACGAGACGCGCGCGCTGGTTGCCAGCGCGGCCGGCACCTTCCAGTTTTTCGCCGCTGCCTGCGAAACGCTCGAAGAAGTCATCACGCCTTCCCGCGGCGATTATGTATCGATGAGCGTGTACGATCCCATGGGGGTCGTGGCTGCCATCACGCCCTGGAACTCGCCCATTGCCAGCGAGGCGCAGAAACTGGCCCCGGCGCTGGCGGCGGGCAATGCAGTGGTGGTCAAGCCCGCCGAAGTGACGCCGTTGATGGCGCTCGACCTGGCCCGCATCTGCGAAGAGGCGGGCGTGCCCAAGGGCCTCGTGAGCGTGTTGCCCGGCAAAGGCTCGGTCATCGGCGATGCGATCACCAAGCATCCCCTGGTCAAGCGCGTCTCGTTCACCGGAGGCACCACGACCGGCAAGCACATCGCGCACATCGCCGCCGACAAAATGATGCCCGTGTCGCTGGAGTTGGGCGGAAAATCGCCTACGATGGTGTTCGAGGACGCCGATCTGGACCATGCGGTCAACGGCGTGCTCTACGGCATCTTTAGTTCCTCGGGCGAATCGTGCATCGCCGGTTCGAGATTGTTCGTCGCGTCGTCGATCTACGAACAGTTCGTCGATCGCCTCGTCCAGCGCGCTTCGGCGCTGCGCATCGGCGATCCCGCCGACGAGCGCACGCAGATGGGCCCGCTGATTACCGCGCGCCATCGCGAGTCGATCGAGCGTTACGTCGAACTGGGCGTCTCGGAAGGAGGACGCATCCGCACCGGCGGGCACCGTCCCGAAGGCGGCATCTACGACAAGGGTTATTTCTATCGTCCGACCAT
Organism: uncultured Pigmentiphaga sp.; assembly: GCF_937950555.1. Classification (NCBI taxonomy): domain Bacteria; kingdom Pseudomonadati; phylum Pseudomonadota; class Betaproteobacteria; order Burkholderiales; family Alcaligenaceae; genus Pigmentiphaga; species uncultured Pigmentiphaga sp. The sequence goes on from NZ_CALFCW010000022.1 coordinate 33,560, forward strand.
CATCGAAGGCCTCGACAATCGGGCGCGGATCTGCCAGGAAGAGATTTTCGGGCCCGTGCTGGTGGCGATGCCGTTCGACGATGAAGCCAGCCTGATCGAGCAGGCCAATGACAGCGTCTACGCGCTGGCCGCGGGCATCTGGACCCGCGACTACAAACGCGCTTGGCGGGTTGGCCGCGCCGTGCAGGCCGGGACGGTATGGATCAATACCTACAAGCTCTTCTCGATCTCGACGCCGTTCGGCGGCTGGCGCGACAGCGGCATCGGCCGTGAGAAAGGACGGCTCGGCATCCTGCAGTACATGGAGCAGAAGAGCATGTATTGGGGCATGAACGAGCAACCCTTGCCCTGGGCGAACTGAGGCCCCCGGCGCGCTGAAGCGCCGGGCGCCCGGGGCGGAAACGACAGCCTTGCGCCCCGGGCTGCAAGGCAACTTGGTGCGAAGCACCGCGTTTGGAGAAATATGATGGACGTATTGGGTATTGACGAAATCACCTACGGGGCCGACGACCTGGCCTCGTGCAAGCGGTTCCTGCTCGACTGGGGGTTGAACCTGGTCGAAGAGACCGACAAGTCGCTCGTTTTCGAGTCGATGAACAAGTGCCGGGTGATCGTCAAGACCACCGACTATCCCGGCCTGCCGCCCGCCATCGAGGAAGGCCCGACCTTGCGCGAAGTGGTGTGGGGCGTTTCCAGCGACGAAGTGGTGGAGCGTTTCGCCGCCAAGCTCAAGGACTTGCCGGGATATGTGAACGCGGAAGGCCGGGTCGGCTGCACCGACCCGAACGGCTTGGCCGTGCGGTTCCAGAAAACCCGCAAGATCGACCTGAAGCTCGACACGCCGGGAATGAATACCTGGAACGAGAAGGCCCGGCGTAACCAACCCGGCCCGATCTACGAGCGCGCGACGCCCATCGAAGTCGGGCACGTGGTGTTCTTCGTCAAGGACGTGAAGGCATGCGAGAAGTTCTATGCAGAGAACTTCGGCTTCGTCGCTTCCGACCGCTATCCCAATCGCGGTGCCTTCATGCGCTGTTCGGCCGAGGGCGGTCACCACGACCTGTTCTTGCTGCAGCCGCCCCAGCCTCGGTCCGGCCTGAACCACGTCGCCTTCACCGTGCGCGACATCCATGAAGTGTTTGGTGGCGGCATGGCCATGGCGCGCCAAGGTTGGTCCACCCAGTTGGGGCCCGGCCGCCACCCGATCTCGTCTGCTTACTTCTGGTATTTCAATTTCCCGGGCGGCGGCTTGATCGAGTACTACGCCGACGAAGACTACCTGGATGCAGAGTGGGAGGCGCGCGAGTTCGAGCCCGGCCCCACGGTGTTCGCCGAGTGGGCGATCGAGGGTGGGCTGGACGGCCATACCCGGCGCCAGAAGAATGCGAAGGCCCCTGACGGGAAATTCTTGACGGAGAAGCGCTGAGCGTCCGGACGAGGCCCGCCCTACGCGGCGGGCCCGGACGAGCGCGAAGCTAGGTGAGCGATATGGCGGATCCCGCGAACATCCTGTTGACCGTGCTGCTCAAGCACGATCAGTCGAACAACCTGGACGCCGTCCAGACCAAATTGAAAGAGGCCGACTGGTGGGAGCGGTTCCCGCCCGAAGGCGTGAAGATTGTTTCCTGGACCGTTGCGATGGGGTTGGGGCAAATCGTGACCCTGGAGGTGCCCCCGCATCTGCTCGCGACGGTGAACGTAGAACTCGAACGCTCGGCTTGGGGCGTATTCCGCACCGAGTGCTATCCCACTTATGACTTTGTTCCCGTTCGCGAGCGCATCCGCGAACGCGTACGCAACGGAGGTAAATGATGCAAGATCGTTATCTGGAGCCGCTTCAGGCGCGGCGCCGTCCCCCCACCGAATGGGAAAACCTGCTCGGCGATTCGCTCGAGCGCGCCTTTGCCGCCGGCAAGCATGAACTCGCCCCCATCGTCGAGTACTTGAACCAGGCAGGGCCCCCGGCTCCCAATGGAGTGGATTGGACCGAAGAACTGCTGAAATCCGAATTGGCCCGCCTGGCCGAGAACGCTTGAGGAATCCGTCATGATCAAGATCGACAGCCCTGACGCCCTGTTGGCGAACGGCCTGAAAGATACCTGGTACGCGATCTGTCCGTCCAGCTTCATTCAGGACAAGCCCGTTTCCCTGCGCCGACTCGGCATGAAAATCGCCCTCTGGCGCGATGAAGCCGGCAAGCTCTACGCCCTGGAAGACCATTGCCCGCACCGCGGCGCGCCCCTGTCGCGCGGCGTCATCCTGGGCGACCGCGTCGGCTGCCCCTACCACGGCGTGCAGGTGCGCGCCGACGGCGTGGTGACCAAGGTTCCCGGTAGCCCCGGCTGCAGCCTGGAAGGCAAGCGCGCCGCCCGCTCGTTCCACGTGGTCGAGCGCAATGAGGTCGTCTTCCTCTACAACTCGGCGACCAACGTCGACGAAGCGCCGGATTTCACCCTGCCGGAAGAGCTGGCCTCGGACGAATTCGCTTCCTTCCTTTGCTACACCGAATGGCGCGGCGATTATCGCTACGTCATCGACAACGTCATGGATCCCATGCACGGGACCTACCTGCACAAGCAGTCGCACTCGATGTCGGAAGGCTCGACCGTGGCCGAGTTCGGCGTGCGTGACACCGAGCACGGCTTCATTTTCGAGAAGAAGGGGCAGCGCGGCGTGAACTTCGACTGGACGGAGTGGGGCAACACTGGCTTGCACTGGCTGCGCCTCGAGATCCCGTATCCGCCCACCGGCGGCCCGGGAGGCGGCTTCGGCATCGTCGGCACCTATACGCCTATTTCCGAGAACCTGTGCGCCGTGTTCCACTGGCGCTGCCGCCGGGTTTCGGGCTGGCAGCGCCATGCGTGGCAGTTCCTGTACAAGAACCGCCTCGAGGCGCGCCACTGGGCGGTGCTGGAACAGGACCGCGAAGTGCTGGAGTCGATGGAACCCGACGCCAACCAGCGCGAGAACCTGTACCAACACGACATCGGCCTGGTTCGCCTGCGCCGTCACCTGCGCAACCTCGCCACCGAGCAGTTCGAGCGGCTCAAGGGCCAGGGCCTGCTGTAAGCAGCGCTAGCGGACGATCCTCCTCTGCCGTGACGGGGGAGGGGATCGTCCCGCCTCGGAGATGCAATGAATCAAGCTAGCGTAGCCCGGCGCGTGATCGCGCCGTCCATACCAGAGCGCGAGACGGCGACCTGGTCCAATTGCCTGGTCTTGGGTAATGAAATCGCGATGTCCGGGATGACTGCCAATCCGGAGTCCAAGCCCGAGGCCCCGTTGAGCACCTATGAGCAGACCCTCGTCATCCTGGGGAAAATCCGCACTTTGGTCGAGGCGGCTGGCGGAGGGGTGCAAAATATTTATAAACTGGTGATTTACGTGACGAACATCCAGGACAAGGACGAAGTCGGTCGCGCTCGCAAAGAGTTCTTCCAGCCGCCTTATCCGTGTTCGACACTGGTCGAGGTGCGCGGCCTTGTTTTCCCGGGGTTGACCGTGGAGATCGACGCTTTCGCGCGGCTCGACGTCACCCTGCGTGCCGACGCATAACCGCTTTTTGTTGACCCTTCATGAACAGCAGCTCACTCCTAACGGTTTTGGTTCACACCATCCGCCTTGAAGCGCAGGGCATTGTCAGTGTCGAGCTCCGCTCGCCCACTGGCGATGAACTGCCGCCTTTCGAGGCCGGTTCCCACATCGACCTGCATCTGCCCAACGGCCTCGTGCGCAGCTACTCGCTTTTCAATTCGCCGCAAGAGCGCCATCGCTATGTGGTCGGGGTGCTGAACGACCGTAATAGCCGGGGGGGCTCGCGCTTCGTGCACGAGCAGCTGCGCGTGGGATCGACCATCAAGATCGCGCCGCCGCGAAACAACTTCGAGCTGGACGAGTCGGCGCCCAAATCGGTGCTGCTGGCCGGCGGCATCGGCGTGACGCCCATTTTCTGCATGTACAACCGGCTGCGCGACATCGGCAAGCCGGTCGAGTTGATTTATTGCGCCCGCAGCCGCAAAGAGGCCGCCTTCGTCGATGAGCTCGTCGCCTCCGGCGGCAAGGTCACGCTGCGCTTCGACGACGAGGCGGGCGGTCCGCCGAACCTGCGCGAGCTGCTGGCCTCGCATCCGGCCGATACGCACTTCTATTGCTGCGGTCCCACGCCCATGCTGGACGCCTTCGAGGCCGCCTGCAAGGAATTGGGTTATCCCAACGTCCACATCGAACGCTTTGCCGCCGCGGGCGAGGTGACGGCCTCGCAAGAGGGCAGCTACCAGGTCGAGCTGGCCAAGTCCGGCAAGGTCATCGACGTGCCGGCCGGCATGTCGCTGCTCGATGCGCTGCTGGAAGCGGGCATCGATGCCGACTACAGCTGCCGCGAAGGGGTGTGTGGCGCCTGCGAGACCGCCGTGCTGGACGGCATCCCCGACCATCGGGATTCGGTGCTGACCGAGCGCGAGCGTGAGTCGAACAAGACCATGATGGTCTGCGTCTCGGGTTGCAAGGGAAGCAAGCTGGTGCTGGATCTTTGATCATGCCTGGGCGGCCACCGTGCGGGCCGCCACTGCCGAAGCGAAAAAAGGACGACGCCTCTCCAGGCATCGTCCTTTTTTTTTGCAAGGTCGCCCGCCTCAGGCGGCCGGTGCGCTTTCCGCTGCCTGTCCGTGGTTGGTGAAGAGGTCCGGAGGCAGGTGCTTGACGGCCTCGTAGGTCGTGCTGATGTGGTCGGCCAGCAGGGCGCTGGCGCGATCTGCGTCCCGAGCCAAGGCGGCTTCCAGGATGGCGCGATGTTCGTCATGCACGTCGCGCGGGATGGGCTTGCGGGTGACGACCAGCCGGCGGTAGCGCTCGGCCTGCTGGTACAGGATGCCGAGGAAGTGGTGCATCCAGCGCGAGGTGCAGGCGCTGATCAGCGCTTGATGGAATTCCCGGTTGCGGTCTTCCCATTCGTCGAAGCGATTGATTGGATTGGAGGCGAGTCGCTCCTCGGCCCGGCTCAGCCGATGGAAGGCAGCGATGATGCGGCTTTCCCAGACGTCGTCGCCGGTTTGGATGGCCTGGCGCAGCGCTTCGCATTCCAGCAGGATGCGGTTGCGCGTGATGTCGTAGAAATCCTCCATCGAAATCGGCGTTACGTGGAAGCCGCGCTGCCCCTGGGAGACCACCAGGGCGTCTGAGACGAGCAGCGACAGGGCTTCGCGCAGCGTGCCGGCCCCCACGCCGTACGAATCTTTCAAATGCTCGACGCGCAGGCGCGAACCCGGGGCGAGCCGGCCTTCGATGATGTCGCGGCGCAATGCCGCGTAAGCCGTCCCGACCAGCGTAGTGGGGGTGGCCGAGTGAGCCAGCGGGGGCAGTTCCAATGGGCTTCCAGGCATGTCTGATGGTACGGGCGGCTTATTGCCCCCTCTCGTTGTTTACTGGTGAAATTCTAGTGGATTATCGAGTAAAACCGTCAGTATTAGGGAAAACCATAAAATCTCGATAAAAATATTTTCAACCGAGATTTTGTGGCGTATTGTGTTCGCTACGAAAGATGGCGGGCCTCTAGGCCCAAGCTGGGAGACATTGGTGATTCATCTACACGACATCCGCTACGTGCGGCTCGGCACGCCCGACCTGGACGGCGCCGTTCGCTACGCCACGGAGATCCTGGGCCTGCAAGTGGCGCGGCGCGAAGGCAAGGCCGTTTACTTCAAGTCGGACAGCCGGGATCACACGCTCTGCTATTTCGAAGGCGATCCCCGCGATCACACCACGGGCTTTGAAGTCGACACTCCTGAAGAGCTCGAGCAGGCCTTGGAGCAACTGGAGCGGGCGGGTTACCAGGCCACGCGCGGCAAGGCCGCCGAAGCCGAGCAGCGCTATGTCCGCGAGTTCATCAACTTCAAGGACCCCTCGGGGAACAGCGTCGACCTCGTATATGCGCCCCTGCATAGCGGCCGCCGCTACTTCCCTTCGCGGGATGCGGGCATCACGGGGTTCAGCCATATCGGGCTGCGCACGCTGGACGCGCGCCGCGACGAAGTTTTCTGGACGCGCCTGCTGAGCGCCAAGGTCAGCGACCGCATCGGCGAAGCGCCGCTGCTGCGCATCGACGAGGTACACCACAAGATCGCGCTCTTCCCTTCCGCCTATCCGGGCGTGCAGCACATCAATCACCAAGTAGAAAGCATCGACGACATCATGCGTGCCTTCTACGTGCTGCAGGAAAAGGGCATTCCCATCCGCTTCGGACCGGGCCGTCATCCGACGTCGAGCGCCATCTTCCTGTACTTCGAAGGCCCGGATGGCATGATCTACGAGTATTCGACGGGCGTGCGCCTCATCACTGAGGAAGACGAGAAGAACTATCGTCCGCGCAATTTCCCGGCCGATCCCACGGGGTTCTGCATGTGGGGCTCCAAACCCGACATTCCGGAGTTCAAGTCTTGAGCGCGCCCTCCATCGTGCCGACCCCGCGCCAGCAAAGCTTGGTGCGGGCGGCGGCCCGCGCCCTGGCGCGTGCCAACCTGGCCCACGCGTACGGCCACTGCAGCCTGCGCCTGGACAAAGATCATTTCCTCGTCTGCGCTGCCAAGCCCATGGGCATGATTGCGCCGCACGAGGCAGGGACGGTGGTTCCCGTCCACGGAGAGCTGCCCGAAGGCGTTCTCGGCGAAGTCCGCATCCATCAGCATATTTACCGCCTGCGGGAAGACGTCGGCGCCGTGGTCCGGAGCATGCCGCGAGACGTGATGACGCTGTCGAGCGCACGCATCACGCCTGCCCCGAGGCATGGCATGGGGTCGTATTTCTCGCCGGCAGTGCCGCTCTGGGACGACCCGCAATTGGTGCGCAGCGACGAGCAGGCGGCCGGCGTGGCGGCTGCGCTGGGTAACGCGCGGGCCGTCGTCATGCGCGGCAACGGTGCCGTCGTGGCTGCGCCAAGCATCGAACAGGCTGTCGTCCTGACCTGGTATTTGGAAGATGCCGCGCGCATCGAGTTGCAGCTGCGCGCCGCAGGCCTGGCCGACGGTCCGATCCTATCGCCGGAAGAGGCCGCCCGTCGTGCTACCGGTGCGGGACGCATCTTCGAGCGCATGTGGGAATACCTGTGCGACGGCGATCCTGAGTTCGCGGACGTCATCTGAGCGCTCGGCAACCCGGCGCAGCCCGCGCGCGAGCGCGCGGAACCATTTTCAGGAGTGCATTCATGAAAGAATTCAAGAACTTCATCAACGGCCAGTGGGTTGCCACGGGCAAGACTTTCGAGAACCGCAACCCGGTCGACAACAGCCTCATCGGCCCGGTGCATGAGGCGGGCCGCGCCGAAGTCGACGCTGCGGTCAAGGCCGCGCGCGCCGCGCTGTCCGGGCCGTGGGCCAAGATGAAAGTGCAGCAGCGCGTGGAGATGCTGCATGCGATTGCCGACGGCATCAACCGCCGCTTCAACGACTTCCTGGACGCCGAGATCGCCGACACGGGCAAGCCGCACGTGCTGGCCAGCCACGTCGACATCCCGCGCGGCGCTGCCAATTTCAAGGTCTTCGCCGACCTGATCCGCAACGTGCCGGGCGAGACCTTCGACATGGAAACGCCCGACAACGGCTTTGCGCTGAACTACGCGGTGCGCGTGCCGCGCGGCGTGATCGGCGTCATCTGCCCGTGGAACCTGCCCCTGCTGTTGATGACCTGGAAGGTCGGCCCGGCCCTGGCATGCGGCAACACGGTCGTGGTCAAGCCGTCCGAAGAAACACCCGCCACCGCCACGCTGCTGGGCGAGGTAATGAACGAGGTTGGCGTGCCTCCCGGCGTCTACAACGTGGTGCACGGTTTCGGGCCCGATTCGGCCGGCGAGTTCCTGACCCAGCATCCGGACGTCGATGGCATTACCTTCACCGGTGAAACCCGCACCGGCGAGGCCATCATGCGCGCCGCGGCCAAGGGCGTGCGTCCGGTTTCGTTCGAGCTGGGTGGCAAGAACCCCGGCATCGTGTTCGCCGACGCAGACTTTGACAAGGCCGTCGCCGGCATCGCCCGTTCCGCGTTCGAGAACAGCGGCCAGGTGTGCCTGGGCACCGAGCGCGTGTACGTGCAGCGTCCCATCTTCGAGAAGTTCGTCGAGGCGCTCAAGGCCAAGGCCGAGTCGTTCAAGCTGGGCGACCCGCACGACCACTCCACCAACTTCGGTCCGCTGGTCTCGCATGTGCACCGCGAGAAAGTGCTGAGCTACTACGCCAAGGCACGTGAAGAAGGCGCCACCATCGTGACCGGTGGCGGCGTGCCCGACATGCCCGGCAAGATGGCCGAAGGCGCGTGGGTCCAGCCGACGATCTGGACCGGACTGCCCGAGACCGCTTCGGTGATCCGCGAAGAAATCTTCGGGCCCTGCTGCCACATCGCCCCCTTCGATACCGAGGAAGAGGTCATTGCCCTGGCCAACGACACGCCGTATGGCCTCGCCGCGACCGTGTGGACCCAGAACGTGGGAACCGCGCACCGCATGGGCAAGGCGCTGAACGTGGGCATCTGCTGGGTCAATTCTTGGTTCCTGCGCGACCTGCGCACTTCTTTTGGTGGCGCCAAGCAATCCGGCATCGGCCGCGAGGGCGGGGTGCATTCGCTGGAGTTTTACACCGAGCTGCGCAACGTTTGCGTGAAGCTATGAGGAGCTGACCATGCCCATCATTCAAGTGCAACTGATGGAAGGGCGGACGGACGAACAGCGTGCCGCCCTCATCGAAGAGCTCACCGAAGCGACGCATCGCGCCATCGGCGCTCCCCGCGAGTCCGTGCGGGTGGTGCTGGTGGAGGTGCCGAAGACGAATTTCGGAATAGGCGGCAAGACAGCGAAGGCGCTGGGACGCTGATTCCGCTTTCCCCCCAAGAAGGAGACAGTTAGAAATGATGAAAAAGAGAACCGCCGCGTTTGTCGCGGCGGCCCTGATGGCTGCGGGATCTGCCCAGGCGGATGTCAAGATCGGTTTCTCCGGCGTGCTCTCCGGGCCCATGGCGGCCCTGGGGCAGGACCAGTACGACGGCTTCATGCTGGCGGTCGAACAGCTGGGCGGCAAGCTGGGTGGCCAGCCTGTCACCGTGCTGCGCGAAGACGACCAGCTCAAGCCCGATGTCGGTGCGCAGATCATCCAGAAGTTCATCGAGAAAGACAAAGTCGACGCCATCGTAGGCCTGGGCTTCTCGAACGTGCTGATGGCCGAGGTCCGTCGCATCAAGGATTCCGGCGTACTGGCATTGAGCACCAACGCCGGGCCGGCGCCTATCGCGGGCAAGGGCTGCATGGCCAACCTGTTCGTGATGGGATGGCAGAACGACGGCATGTCCGAAGCCATGGGCAAATATGCCAAAGAGCAGGGCTACAAGAACGTCTATTTGATGACGTCCAACTACCAGGCGGGCAAGGACAAGCTCGCGGGCTTCAAGCGGTTCTATGGCGGCGAGATCAAGCACGAAGTCTATACGCCGCTGGGACAGCTCGACTACGCGGCCGAAATCGCCGCCGTGCAGAACGCCAAGCCCGATGCGCTGTTCGTCTTTTATCCCGGCGGCGTGGGCGTGAACTTTGTTCGCCAGCTCAACCAGGCAGGGCTGATGGGCAAGCTTCCGTTCCTCTCCGAAAGCTTGATCGATTCGAACTCGCTCGCGGCCCTCAAGCAGCAAGCGGTCGGGTCCATCTTCGGCACGCCGTGGGCACCGGTGCTGGACAATCCCCAAAATAAGAAATTCGTGTCGGGCTACGAAGCCAAGTACAACCGGCCTCCCACCGAGTACGCGGCAGCAGCTTATGATGCGGCTTATTTGCTGGATGCGGCCATCGCCAAACTGGGCGGCAAGGTGTCGGACAAGAAGGCTTTCGCGGCCACGGTCAAGGAGCTCGGCTCCAAGTTCCCGTCGGTGCGCGGCAAGTTCGCCTTCAATAACAACAACGTTGCCATCCAGAACTACTACGCCTATGAGATCGTGCAGAACGGCGACGGCGTCGGATACAAGCTGCTCGCGCAAGTCCTGACCGATCACAAGGACGCGTACGCGGCTGAGTGCCCGTTGAAGTAACCCCCGTCGCCCCAGGCGTGCCGTCCGGCCGCGGAAGGATCGGCTTTGGCCGCATCCGCCCGCGGCCAGGGCGTTGCCGTTGGGTCGTGCAGGGGCCGCGCCGGTTGGATGACTGCGGTCCGGCCGGCGAATCACATGGCGTCACCCAGGGGTGGCACCGATGGTCCGCGGGAGCGTGGACCGGTATGCTCTGGGCGCGGCCGCCGAGGGCGGCGCAAGCGCTGGTGCCGGGCACACGGGAGCCGGGCGTGCGGGGGAAGTCCCGGTTGTTATGACACGGAAGTCTGTCAATGAATAGTTCGCTGTTTTTGTCGCAGTTGCTCAATGGCTTGCAGCTCGGCGTGCTGTTGTTCCTGCTGTCGTCAGGGTTGACCCTGATCTTCGGCATCATGAATTTCATCAACCTTGCGCACGGCTCTTTGTACATGGTCGGCGCATTCATCGGCGCGGCCACGTACAACGCGAGTGGTTCGTTCATTTTCGCCATCGCCGCCGCCATCATTTCATCCGGCCTGGTCGGGCTGTTGCTCGAACACGTGGTCGCCAAACCCCTATACCGGCACGACCACCTGTACCAGGTGCTCGCCACCTTTGGCCTGATGATGTTCTTCAACGAGCTGGCCATCGTCATATTCGGCAATCGTCCGTATTACGCTGCCATTCCTTCTGCGCTCGACGGCGCCGTGACGCTGTTCGGCACCCAGTATCCGATTTACCGCATCCTGATCATCGCGGTGGGCGTGCTCGTGGCGCTGGGCGCGTGGTATCTCATCCAGAAGACGCGGTTCGGCATGCTGATCCGGGCAGGCGCGAGCAATTCGCCGATGGTGAGCGTGCTGGGCGTCAACATCGACTTGCTCAAGAAGCTGCTCTTCATGCTCGGCGCAGGCCTGGCCGGGCTGGCCGGTGCGCTCGCCGGCCCCATTTTGTCCGTGCAGTCCGGCATGGGCGAACCCGTGCTGATCTTGGCCTTGGTCGTCATCGTGGTCGGCGGCATCGGTTCGATTCGGGGCGCGTTGGTGGCGGCCATGGTCATTGCGGTCATCGATACGCTCGGCCGTGCGTACATCCCGCAGCTGTTGGGTTCCTTCATGAAGCCCGCCACGGCCAACGCCGTCGGGCCGGCCCTGGCGTCCATGCTGATCTACGTGCTGATGGCGCTGGTGCTGGCTTTCAAACCCAATGGCATTCTGGCGCCTGCCAAGCGCTGAGGAGCCGCCTGGCCCCGGTTGGGGCCGGGCCATCATGCATATTTCTGCAAGGTACACGACATGAACCGCGTCAAACTCGGGGCTTGGTTGATACCGGTCCTGTTTCTTCTCCTCGCCTGCGTGCCGTTCGTCGCGCAGGCCATCGGCGAACCGTTCTACATCACCTTTTTCGCTCGCGTACTGGTGTATGCCCTGGCCGCCTGCGCGCTGAACCTCGTGCTCGGCTTTGCCGGCCTGGTCAGCTTCGGGCATGCCATGTTCATCGGGCTGGGCTGCTATGCAGTCGGGATCCTGACCTACTACGGCTTTAGCGACGGATGGCTGCAGCTGGGCGTGGCCGTGGCGGTCTGCGCGTTGGTCGCCTTGGTCGTGGGCAGCGTATGCCTGCGCACTTCGGGCATCGGCTTCATCATGATCACGCTGGCGTTTGCCCAGATGTTCTATTTCCTGATGGTGAGCATGACGACCTTCGGCGGCGACGACGGCCTGAACATCAATGAGCCGAGCAACTTCGGGCTGTTCGAACTGTCGGGCAGCAGCGAGGTGTATTGGGCGACGTGGGTGGTCCTGCTGGCGGCCACGGTGTTCATGGCGCGGTTGAAGAAATCCCCCTTCGGCATGGTCCTGCGCGCGACCCACATCAATCCGCGCCGGGTCAACGCCTTCGGTTATTCGGTCTTCCGCGTGCAGTTGGCCGCCTACGTCATATCCGGCGTGCTTACCGGCGTGGCGGGCGTGTTGCTGGCCAATCTCACGGCCTTTGCCTCTCCCAGCTACATGTCCTGGCCCGTGTCGGGCGACCTGATCGTGATGCTGGTCATCGGCGGCCTCGGAACCATCGTGGGGCCGATCATCGGCGCCGTCGCCTTCCTGGTCATGGAGGAATTCTTCAAGGGGCTCACCCAACACTGGATGCTCATCATGGGGCCCGTCATCGTCGTCATTGCCTTGCTGACCCGTAACGGCTTCGGTTGGCTGACGCGCCAGCGCGAGGCCCAATCGGCGCAGACCAGGGCGCCGGTCGCGGGCGAGGTACCCGCCAAGGCCGCGGCAGTCCCCGCAGGAGAAGCGCAATGAGCCTGATCGGACTGAGCACCCAGAACCTGGTCAAGCGCTTCGGCGGGTTGCGCGCGACTGACGGCGTATCCCTGGAGATCCGGCCGGGAGAACTGCATGCCATCATCGGTCCCAATGGGGCGGGCAAGACGACGCTGATCAATCTGCTGACGGGCGAGCTGCGCTCGGACGAGGGCAGCATCAAGATCGGCGGCGAAGAGGTCAGCGGCACGCCCGTCCAGCATCGCGTGGGCATGGGGCTGCTGCGCTCCTACCAGATCACCTCGATCTTTGATGCGTTCACCGTGATCGAGAACGTCTGCCTCGCCGCGATGCGCAAGCGCGGCGTGCGTTGGGCGGTGTGGAAGCCTATGTCCGCCTACGCGGACGTCATGGAAAAGGCCCGCGCCATCATCGAGCAGTGCCATTTGGGCGAAGTGGCCGATACGGTCGTCTCAAACCTGGCCTACGGGCAGCGCCGCCAGCTGGAAGTTGCGATGGCGCTGGCGGCAGACCCGAAGATCCTGTTGCTCGACGAGCCCATGGCCGGCATGAGCGCGGCCGAAGGTGCTGCCGCGATCGAGCTGCTGAGGTCGCTCAAGGGCCGCTACACCATTCTTCTGATCGAGCACGACATGAACGCCGTGTTTTCGCTGGCGGACCGCATCAGCGTGCTGGTCTACGGCAAGATCGTCGCCACCGGCTCGATCGAGGAAATCCGCAACCATCCCGAAGTGCGTCGCGCCTATCTCGGCGACGACGCCGATGCTTGAGGCAGGAGTTCACGCATGCTTTCCATACAAGGGCTGGCGGCCAAGTACGGGTCCTGCCAGGCGCTGTTCGACATCGACCTGGAGGTCAAGCGTGGCGAAGTGGTCGGCTTGATCGGCCGCAACGGCATGGGACGCACCACCGTCATCAACTGCTTGTTCGGCCTGCTCAAGCCGGTTGCCGGGGAGATCAAATTCGACGGACGTGTCCTGAACGGCATGGCGCCTTACCGCGTGGGGCGCCTGGGCCTGTCGCTGGTTCCCGAGGGGCGCCAGATCTTTCCCACGCTGACCGTCGAAGAGAACCTCGTGGCCACGGCCAAGCGCGGTGAAGGTTCTTCATCCTGGACGCTCGAGAGAATCTACGAGCTGTTCCCGCGCCTGAAGGAGCGGCGCACGAACCTCGGCACGCAGCTGTCGGGAGGCGAGCAGCAGATGCTCGCCATCGGCCGCGCGCTGATGACCAATCCGCGCCTGCTGGTGCTCGACGAGGCCACCGAAGGGCTGGCCCCCATCGTTCGCGCCGAGATCTGGAACGTGCTGGCCAAGCTCAAGCAAGACGGGCTGACCATGATCGTCGTGGACAAGAACACCAAGGCGCTGCTGCGCTTGTCGGACCATAACTTCATCTTGGACAAGGGTGTGACGGTCTGGCGCGGCACCTCGTCCGAACTGTCGGCGCGTCCCGAACTCATCGCCCAGTACGTGGGCGTCTGACCTCGCCCGCGCCCGGCCGATCCAGCCGGTCACGCGGCGCGGATTCTCTGTAGGACTTGCTCGTGAGATTAAAGGACAAGACGGCGCTGGTTACCGGCGCTGCAGGGGGTATCGGACTGGCGATCGCCAAGCGCTATAGCCAGGAAGGCGCCAACGTCGTGCTGGTGGATCGCGCCGAAAAGGTCGAGACCGAAGCATTGGCGGCCATGGCCGGCCCGGCGCGCGCCATGCGGGGCGACGTCACGGTGCCGGAACAAGTGGCCGAGATGGTGGCGCTCTGCGAGCGCGAGTTCGGTGGCGTGGACGTGTGCGTGTGCAACGCGGGCGTCATCCGGGCCGCCGAGTTCCTGGACATGACCCTGGAAGACCTGGACTTCGTCATGAACGTCAACGTGCGCGGCACTTTCCTGGTGGCGCAGGCAGCGGCGAAGTCCATGGTCCGCGCCGGGCGGGGCGGCAGCATCATCACGCTCTCGTCCATGACGGCCGAGCTGGCCATGCCCAACCAGCTCGCCTACGGCGCGAGCAAGGGGGCGGTCCGGCAGATGACCAAGGCCATGGCCCTCGCGATGGCACCGCATGGCGTGCGCGTGAATGCGCTGGGTCCGGGCAGCATCGATACCGACATCATGGCCACGATCACCTCCGATCCCAAGGCCATGCGCACGGTGCTGTCGCGTATTCCCATGATGCGCCTGGGCCGGCCGGAAGAAGTGGCGGGCGCCGCCGTGTTCCTCGCCAGTGATGACGCCAGCTACGTGACCGGGCAGACGGTATTCGTGGACGGTGGCCGCCTGGCGCTGAACTACACGGTCGACGTGCCGGGTTTTGCTCAAGAGTAGGCGGGGGGGCATGCCTCGGGGACCGCGACGCCGAGGCGCCTGGCATTTCACGGCGAGCGCCGCTTTCTACCATCCGCTGGGCGCATGCCCGAGTATGTCGGCGGTGCATAGTCGGTATGTCCGGCGTTCGATAGACTCCTTCGCAGCCATTCCTTAACGTTCCTCCGGGTGCGGCAGAGGCCGTGCCGGAGGAATATCGATGTCACTTTCACTCGACAAGCTGGTCGACGCCGAGGCTGGAATGGTCAGCCGGGAGCTGTTCGTCAGCCAGGAGCTGTTCGACCTCGAGCAGGAATACCTGTTCTCCCGCGCCTGGCTGTTCGTTGGCCATGAGTCCCTGGTGCCCAACCCAGACGATTTCTTTGTCAGCCGCATGGGTACCGATTCCGTTATTCTCACCCGGGATCGCCAGAATCAGATCCAGGTGCTGCTCAATTCTTGCACCCATCGGGGCATGAAGCTGTGTCGTGAGGATCAGGGCAATACGCGCATCTTCGCCTGTCCTTATCACGGCTGGTCGTTCACGACTGACGGCAAGCTCTCGCCGATTCCCGGCGCGCTTACCGGCGTGCCCGGCCTGAAGAAGCATTACTACGGAGAACTCGATACCTCGGCGTGGCGCTTGCGGCGCGTAGGAAAGTTGGTCAATTACAAGGGCACTATCTGGGCAACCTGGGACCCGGATGCGCCGGATTTCGAGGAATACCTGGGCGACATGAGGCTTTACCTGGACTATGCCCTCGATCATCGCGACGGCAGCCCGGGAGGCTCGGAGGTCATTGCCGGTGTGCAGAAGTGGCGCATCGGCACGAACTGGAAGATTATCGCCGAGAACTTCAACGGCGACCTCTACCACGACATCAGCCACCGGTCGGTGGACACCATCGGCATCGGGCCGGGCGGGAAGGGGCGCCGCGACCCGACGCCCGAACGTACGTCAATCTCGTTCAAACACCTGGGGCATGGCGTCATCGGGCGCGCTCCGTATGACACAGAAGGCCCTTATCGGCCCCTGTTTGCCAATCATCCTGAAGCGGAGGCGTATTACCGCAGCCTCCATGAGAAGCGGGAAGTGCTGCTTGCCGGGAAAGTGAGAGTGCTACACAGTGTAGGCGCCATCTTCCCGAACACGTCGGTTCACGGCCGCCAGCCGCGTACTATCGGCGTCTTCCATCCCATCAGCCCGACCGAAACTGAGATGTGGCGATTCTTTCTTGTCGACAAGGATGCGCCGCAAGCGGTCAAGGATGCGCACCGCCATTATTACCTGCGTTATTCCGGGCCGGGCGGGATGACGGAGTCGGATGACACCGAAAATTGGACTTATGCCACTCAAGCCTGCAAGGGCAGCATTGCCCGCAAGATGCCGTTTAACTATCAAATGGGTCTCGGCCATGCGCAGCCAGTGCCTGGGCTGCGGGGGGCCGTCACGACCGGAGAGTTCACTGAGGAAAACAACCGCAACTATTACAAGCGGTGGAGCCAGTTCGTGCGCGGGCTGTCGTGGGACGAATTGATGGCGGCTTCCAGGGCCGAACAGGGGGTGTGACATGTCCACCGTTGTCGAGCGAAACGTCGATACCCAGCTGGCCGACTTGCTGCTGCAGCAGTCGATTGAGCAGTTCTACTACCAGCAGTGCGACATGCTGGATTCCCGCGATTACGAGGGATGGCTGGCAACCCTCGATGAGCGCATCCATTACTGGATGCCCCTCACGCGCAACGTGCAAAGCCGATCCGTAGCCAACGAATACACACGGCCGGGTATGGATACGGCTTGGTTCGACGAGGGCATCGAAACGCTGCGTCAGCGGGTGGAGCAGTTACGAACGGGTATGCACTGGGCTGAAGAGCCCGTGTCGCGCGTGTCACACTTGGTCACCAATGTTCGCATCCTGGATGTGGAACAGGACAGCGACGGCCGTCGCCGCGCACAGGTCCGCTCGCGCTTCCTCGTTTATCAGAATCGGCTGGAAACCGAGACCGTGCTGTTCGTGGGCAAGCGCGACGACACACTCATCGAGACCGAGGGTGGCTGGAAAGTGATCAAGCGGTCTATTTTCCTTGACCAATCAGTGCTGCTCGGCAAGGCGCTTACGGTTTTCTTCTGAGGGGATGCAATGTCGAACGACTGGACCAGCCGCCGCGCCGCGGCCGTGCCGAGGGGGGTGGCCTTCGGAACGAACATTTTCGCCGCATCGGCCAGGGGCAGCCACCTTACCGACAACGAGGGGCGTACCTATATCGATTTCGCCGGTGGTATTGGCGTGCTGAACGTCGGCCACAATCACCCTCGGGTGGTGGGCGCGGTCAAGGCGCAGGCCGACCGCTTCCTGCACACCTGTGCGCAGGTGATCCCTTATGAGTCTTACGTTACCCTGGCCGAGCGACTGAACCGGCTGGCGCCGGGAGACCATGCGAAGAAGACGGCGTTCTTCTCGACCGGCGTCGAGGCGGTCGAGAACGCCGTCAAAATCGCGCGGGCCTACACGCGGCGGCGCGCCCTGGTCAGCTTCACAGGGTCGTTTCACGGCCGTACCAACTTGGCCTTGGCACTCACTGGCAAGGTCAAGCCATATCGCGTCGGGGTGGGGCCATTCGCCGGCGATATCTATAAGGCCCTGTTCCCGGAGGACGACAGCGAGGCGGCGGTTGCCGCGGCGCTGGCTTCCTTAGATCGACTCTTCAAGTACGAGATCGATCCCGCCGAAGTCGCCGCCGTCATCATCGAGCCCGTCCAGGGTGAAGGTGGCTTCAATGCCGCGCCCCCCGCGTTCATGCGGGCGCTGCGCGACTTGTGCACGCGGGAAGGCATCGTGTTTATTGCCGACGAAATCCAGTGCGGCATGGGGCGCACCGGCAAGCTCTTCGCGATGGAGCATTTCGGCGTCCATGCCGATATCACTACCCTGGCGAAGAGCCTGGCCGGCGGCACGCCGCTGTCGGCGGTCGTGGGCCGCAGCGAGATCATGGATGCGGTGATCCCAGGCGGTCTGGGCAGCACCTACGCCGGTGCGCCGATGGCAATTGCCGCCGCGCACGCGGTGCTCGATATCTACGAAAGCGAAGGCGTGATCGGGCAAGGGGAGCGCTTGTCGGCCACGATCCGCGCCTTCTTGGCCGAGGCCAAGAAAAAATTCTCCTGCATCGGCCGGATCAAGGGCCTGGGTTCTATGGTGGGCGTGGAGTTCGTCTCGCCTGCCGGCGAACCGGATGGCGCAATGGCCGGCAAAGTCCAGGCCGAAGCCCGGGCGCGTGGCCTCATCCTGCTCACTTGCGGCGTGCACGGAAACATAATCCGCTTCCTGTATCCGCTCAACACTGACGACGCTACTTTCCAGGAAGGGCTGTCGATACTCTCTGCTGCGCTCGAGGCGGCTACCCAAGGAAACTAACGAATGACGGATTTGGCAAGGCGCAACGGTGCGTCGTGGCTGTTCGAAAGCGCGGCGGGCGCAGGCATTGATACTTGCTTCGCCAACCCTGGCACGACCGAGCTGCCCCTGGTGGCGGCGATGGAGTCCGTCCCCACGCTGCGGCCTATCTTGTGTTTGTTCGAAGGAGTATGCAGCGGCGCGGCCGACGGGTATTATCGCATCGCCCAGCGCCCGGCCATGACGCTCACGCACCTGGGGCCTGGGTTCGCCAATGCCATCGCCAATCTGCACAATGCGCGGCGCGCAGGCTCGAGCGTTTTCAACGTCATCGGCGACCACATGACATGGCACGCGGACGCAGATCCTCCGCTGGCCTCCGATATTGCCTCGCTAGCGGCTCCGGTGTCGCGGGCGTACTACCGAGCCGATTCGGTCGACGCGCTGCAACGGTCCGGGGCAGCGGCGCTCGACGGCGTATTAGGCGAAGAGGGTGGGATCCACACCCTCGCCATGCCGATGGACATCCAGAATGCGCCCGTGGCGTATGCGCCTTATTGTCCGCCCCGCAGCACACATGTCCTGCGGCAGAACGAAGCCGGCCTGGACGTCGCTGCGCAGGCCATCCGGGCGAGCCGCAAGATATTGCTGCTGCTGGGAGGGGACGCCTTATTCGAGGCATCGCTGCGCCACGTGGCTAAGCTGCTTCGGTGGGAGAACGTCTCGGCCATGGGCGAAACGTTCCCGGCGCGCAGCGAGCATGGCAGGGGGCTGCCTCCGATCGGCCGCTTGTATCCTGATGCCAAGCGCGCCCACGAGTGGCTACAAGGCTTCGAGCTCGTGGTGCTGGCTGGGGCTGCGCGGCCCGTCGCATTCTTTGGAGAGGAGGGCGTGCCGAGCTTCCTTGGGGACAGCGAGAAATTCGTCACGCTACATGCGGGCGGCAAAGGCGCGGGGGAGGCGCTGGCGGCACTGGTGGAAGCAGTGGGGCCTGCCCCGGCTAGCGGACCTTCCGTCCATGAGGCTTTGCCGGATTGGCGCGGGCTGGACAACCGTCTCACTGCAGAGTCGGCTGCGTTGGTTATCGCCAGCCATTTGCCCGAGCAGGCCATCATTTCGGCCGAAGGCAAGACGCTGGCTTTCCCCTTCAACCGTATCGCCCATTTGGCGAATCGCCACAGTGCTATTGTCCTCACCGGCGGCGCCATCGGCCAAGGCCTTCCCGCGGCGTTGGGCGCAGCGATCGCCGCGCCGGACCGCAAAGTAGTGGCGCTGCAATCGGACGGAAGCGCCATGTACACGCTGCAGGCACTGTGGACCTTGGCCCGGACCGGGAGCGACGTGACTGTCTGCATCGCTGCCAATCGACGCTACCAGATCCTGGTGGACGAAATGCGGCGCACGGGACACGTCCTGACGACGCCGGATGTGTCAGCCTTGCTTGATTTGGGCAATCCGACCATTGACTGGGTCGCGGTGGCGAGCGGGCTGGGAGTGGAGAGCGTGCGCGTGGGCACCAACGAAGAACTGGACGGGGCCTTCGCCCGCGCCATGCGGGAACCAGGTCCCAAGGTCATCGAACTTTGCCTGTAGGCCGAAGTTAGCCACGCGATCAGCGTGTGGCCGCCCCACTGCGATTCGAACAGTTGGCCCGCGTGTGGGTACGCCGGGTCTGCAGTCTCCAACTCCGGGCGGGCGAGCAAATCTGGTGCTGGTGAAAGTGTGGGCATAAGCCCGATTTGAAGGCCGGGAAACTGAGCCGTAGTAGTACTCCGGATATGCAAGTTTGTATGACAAATAAATACTACTATTGCCCGAGCCGAGACGCGCGCTGTCATGGTCGTGAAGGCGCCAGTGAACTCTTGCACGAGTCACCCGGGCCTGTGGGAGTCGTCGCTCATCGACCTGCGGGGCCGGAGTCACCGGTTCGCTTTGTGGCACAGCGGCGCTCCGATGTGCTTTTGTGGTCGGAGGGAGCAACCATGCATGCCGGGGCTACAACAAGGCGCGCCGGTGCTCCAAACAACAGGAGTTCGAGTTTTGAATCTGCTCAAGAAAATTGAGACGAACGAAAGTTCCGATCTACTTTCGGATCGGGTCGCGAAACGGCTGCGCGACGAAATTACGAGTGGCGATTACGCCGTGGGAGAAGTACTGCCGTCCGAACACGTCATCGCCGAACGGCTTGGCGTATCGAGAACGGTACTGCGCGAAGCGCTGGCGCGCTTGAAGGCTGACGGTTTGGTGTCGAGCCGCCCCGGCCGGGGATTAATCGTCGTATCCAATACGCCGAGTGCGGTGTTACGGCTACACGAAGCGGACGCCGAGAATCGTGCTGAGGTCGTGGCTCTCGTCGAGCTGCGACGCGGCTTCGAGGTGGAAGCGGCACGGCTCGCTGCACTGCGCAGGACAGACGAAGACATCCAGGCGATGAGCCAGGCATTGGAAGACATGGAGACCGCCAATGCGCTAGGAGAGATCGATAAAGGCGTGGAGGCCGACCTGCAGTTTCATGCTGCCATCGCGCGTGCGACGGAGAACCAGAACTACCAGTTGTTCTTCAGTTTTCTCGCGGAGCTGCTCCGTAACGGCCTGAAAGTCTCGCGCCGGCGATCGGCAAGGATCGCAGGCCGTCCGCTCGACGCGCAACGCGAGCACCGGGCCATATTCGAGGCCATTCGGGATGAGGATCCCGAGCGCGCGCTTGCAGCGGCGCGCCGCCACATCGACAACACCGAAGCCCGCCTGCAAGACCGGTTCGAGTCGCGGCGGGACTGAGACATCGACCCTCTTTCTCTTTCTTTGATCAAGCGAGGCAGTATGGCCGCATCAAAAAAACGAGTCGTCGTCAGCCTGACGGTACCTCAAGACCTGCGCGAGCGACTGGAGCGCGAATTCGAGCTGATCGACCTGCCGGTCGGCGGCAACATCGACGACGTGGTTCCCGTCGATATGCGCAACGGCATCCACGGACTTCTTGGCACGCTGCGGCTCAAGGTGGACGACGCGTTGCTTACCAAATATCCCGGCGTCGAGGTGGTCTCCAATTACGCCGTCGGCTTTGACAACATCGACGTCGACGCCGCCACGCGGCACGACGTCCTGGTTTGCAATACGCCCCGGGTTCTGGACAAGGCCGTCGCCGATCTCACCATGGGGTTGGTGCTCTGCACAATGCGGGACATGGTGCGCGCCCACAACTTTGTACGCGAGGGAAAGTGGATGAAGGGTGCCCTGCCGCTCAGTACTGACCTAGCGGGCAAGACGCTGGGCTTGCTCGGCATGGGCCGCATCGGCCGCATGGTGGCCGCCCGAGCAAGAGCCTTCGACATGAAAGTGATCTATCACAATCGCAGGAAGGATGAAGAAGCTGAGCGGACCGGGCTGGCCAATTGGGTCGAACGCGAGGCGCTGTTCCGCGAATCTGACGTGGTGAGCCTGCATGTGCCCCTGAGTGCTGAAACCGCTGGGTGCGTAGGGGCGCGCGAACTCGGCTGGATGAAGCCCACGGCTTTCCTCATCAACACCGCTCGCGGAAAGGTAGTGGACGAAGATGCGCTGATCGCCTGCTTGCGGGAACGCCGCATCGCCGGCGCGGGCCTAGACGTGATGACAGTCGAGCCTATCGGCGCCGACCACCCCTTGTGCCAACTCGACAACGTCGTGCTGCAACCGCACGTGGGCAGCGGCACGGTAGAAACGCGCCGCGCCATGATGGATCTGGCTGTGGAAAATCTCATTCTTGGCCTGCATGGAGAGCGCCCGCGCGCCCTGGTCAACGAAAACCTCTGGCCGCGCAAGGTGTGACGCGATGGAGGACAACTCGGCCTACGAGGGACTACGCAAGGGTCTCACGCATTACGGAGACACGGCGTTCTCTGAATACCTACGGATGTCGTTCGCGCAATCGATGGGGTATTCGAAGCGCCTGCTCAAGCGTCCGGTCATCGGCATCGCCAGCTCCCGCAGTGACTTCAATAACTGCCATCGCCATTTCCCGGAGCTGATTGAGGCCGTCAAGCGCGGTGTGCTGGCCGCGGGAGGTTTGCCGCTGGAGTTTCCGTCCATTTCTCTAGGCGAACCCTTCCTGCATCCCACCAGCATGATGTTTCGCAACCTCATGTCCATGGATGTGGAGGAGATGATTCGCGCCCAGCCCATGGACGCAGTGGTGCTGGTAGGGGGGTGTGACAAGACAGTTCCGGCACAGCTGATGGGGGCGTTCTCCGCCAACGTGCCGGCCATCCAGCTGGTGGGCGGCCCAATGATGACAGGGCGCTACCGGGGCGAGCGCTTGGGGGCCTGTACGGATTGTCGGCGCCATTGGGGGCGTTATCGGGGAGGAGAGATCGATCAGGCCGAGATCGAATCCATAGAAAGCAATTTGGCGACCACGGCGGGTTCGTGCGCGGTGATGGGCACGGCCAGCACCATGGCTTGCTTAGCCGAGGCCCTGGGCATGATGCTGCCGGGAAGCGCCGCCATTCCTGCCGTGCATGCTGACCGACTGCGCGCCGCCGAGGCCACGGGCGCAAGAGCGGTCGTGCTTGCACTCGAAGGGCTGACGCCCGACCGTATCGTCACGCAAAAGTCGATCGACAATGCGTTGCGTGTACTACTCGCCATTAGTGGCTCCACCAATGCGGTCGTGCATTTGACGGCCATCGCTGGTCGCCTTGGGCTATCGGTGGACGGAGAGTGGCTCAACCGGCTGTCGTCGGAGACGCCGGTGTTGGTCGACCTCAAGCCGACCGGCGCGCATTACATGGAAGACTTCCACGCGGCCGGGGGCGTGCAGGCCGTCATGTACGAACTGCGCGATTTGCTGCACCGCGATGTTCTGACCGTCACGGGAGAAACAGTGGGCCAGTGGCTGGACCGGCAGGCTTCGCGCTGGGTCGACCACAGCGTGGTGCGGCCGCGGGCAGCCCCGCTGCAGCCGCATGGAGGGCTCTTGGCGCTGAAAGGGTCGCTCGCTCCCAACGGCGCGCTGATCAAGCGCGCAGCTGCTGACCCTCGCCTGTTCGAGCATATCGGGCGCGCAGTGGTTTTCGAGAACCTAGAAGACATGGCCGCGCGTATCGATTCACCCGAGCTAGACGTCAAGGCCGACGACATCCTCGTGCTAAAGCATGCTGGCCCCAAGGCTGCCGCCATGCCGGAGTCGGGCTATCTCCCTATCCCGGCAAAGTTGGCGCGACAGGGCGTGCGGGACATGGTGCGCGTTTCCGATGCCCGTATGAGCGGTACCGCCTTTGGCACAGTCGTGCTCCACGTTTCTCCGGAAGCGGAAGTGGGCGGGCCGCTTGCACTGGTGCAGAACGGCGATCGCATCGCCTTGTCCGTCTTGCGCCAGTCTATAGATCTGCTGGTGGATGAGGGCGAATTGAACCGCCGCCGCGCGAAATGGAAGCCGCCCGCGCGCCAAGCGAAGCGCGGCTATGCCTGGCTGTACCAGGAGCACGTTACGCAAGCCGAGTATGGCTGCGACTTCGATTTCCTGCGTGCCGGTGACAAGGGTGCACAGCCTTGAGGGAAGGCTGCATGAGCGGCATGCAATTTAGTTGAGATGTGCCGTCGCCACTACACCGTAGTAGCGCTCGGCACCGTTTACGTCAAGCAGTCCATTCGCTAACCGGAAGGGAGTCAAGCCATGCATAGTCTGCCGGATTTAAAGAAGGTTTCGAAGCACGCCGTGTTCTGCCTTGCCGCCGTCTTCGGCTGTAGCCTGGCCCAGGCGCAGGCCGATAGCTATCCCGACCGCCTAATCACGTTGATCAGTGCCTATCCCCCCGGAGGAGTGACTGATACGTCCGGCCGTATCGCCGGGGAAATCATCTCTGAGAAGCTGGGCCAGCCTACGGTACTCGAGAATAAGCCCGGTGCATCGGGCATGATCGGCAAACAGTACGTGGCGCGTGCCAAGCCGGATGGTTATACGCTGAGCAGCACCGGCTTGGGAGGCGCCGTCATACCGGCGGTCACGATGAAAGGCCTGCCCCTCGACATCATCAAGTCATTTGCTCCGGTCGCGGGTGTGGCGGGATTCGCCAACGTGCTGGTGGTGGGCCCGAACTTTCCCGGTAATACTGTCCAAGACCTAGTGGCTTACGCGAAGAAGAAGGGTACGGTCGCGGCAGGGACCAACGGTATTGGTACCTCGGCGCATCTGACCTCGGAGCTTTTCGCACTGAAGACTGGCATCAAGTTCGACCACGTTCCGTACAAGGGCGGCGCTGAGGCGCAGATCGGTATTTCCAACGGCGACCTCGATTTTGGTTTTGCGAACATGACATCCGCCATTCCCATGATCAAGGCCGGGAAGCTAAAGGCCTTGGCGGTGACGGGCGCTGCGCGTTCGGATCAACTACCTGGCGTGCCCACAATGGTGGAAGCCGGCTTTCCGGATTTCGTGGTAACCAGCTGGCTCGGCGTTTATGCCCCGGCGGGGACACCCTCGGCAATCGTCAAGAAGCTAGGCGACGCCGTCTCTGCCGGCATGAAGGAACAGAAGTACATAGCGAAGGCCAAGGCTGCCGGCCTGGACCCGATGCCGATGAACGCCGACGAATTCGCAGCGTTCAATGAAGCCGAGCTGCGTCGGTGGGGAGAGATCGCCAGGCAGGCCAATATCGTGATCGAATTTGGCAAGTGAGCGGTCAGGAGTCTGGAGTGTCATGAACCCGATCACCGATCACCTGGATCTGAATTTGTTGGTGGTGTTCGAGGCACTCTACCTGGAGCGCAACGTCACGCGAGCCGGGGAGCGCATAGGCATGTCCCAGCCTTCCATGAGCCATGCCTTGAACCGGCTCAGGAAGCAAACCAACGATGCGCTCTTCACCCGCGTAGGGGGAGAGATGTACCCGACGCGTTATGCCCAGCAGCTGGCGCCCAACGTATTGCAGGCGCTGGAGCTGCTGCGCTCGGGGCTCGATCGGGCGAACGACTTCGACCCGGCTACCTCGCAGCGCACGTTTAGGCTGCTGATGTCGGATTTCGCTCAGCTGCTGGTGATTCCCGCGTTGCTCACGCGCATTAATGAAATCGCTCCCAACATCAAGTTGGAAGTCAGCAACATCGCGCGAGACCTCTACCGAGAGGCGCTCGAGTCGGGGGAGGCAGACCTTGCCGTCGGTCACCTCCCGGAGCTGCAGAACGGTTTTTACCAGCTGGGTTTGTTTGTGGACGAGCACGTCTGCGTCGTGGGGCCCAAGTCCAGTCATCGCGGTTCGACCATGCCCCTCGAGACGTACCTGCAGGCCAATCACGTGCTGGTGACTGCCAACAAGACAGATATCAACATCGACAAGGAGCTGGCCAGGCAGGGCCTGCACCGCCGCATTCAGCTGCGTATTCCGAGTTACTTGCTCCTGCCGGCTATCATGGCCGAAACGGATATGTTCGTCACCGTACCGAGGGTGATAGCCCACCGCGTCATCGCGCAGGCCGGCGGGGGCAAGCAGCTCCCGCTGCCCTTCAAGACGCCGCAGGTCAACTTGCGCGCGTTTTGGCATGTGGGCATGCACAACGATTCGGGCAATCGCTGGCTGCGCAACCTGATCGCCGGCCTGCCCACTTTGCCGCGCCGCGAAGCGCGCTGAGTCGAGCCGTCACATGGCTTGGTAGGCCGTTTTGACGGTGGTATAGAACTCGACGGCATACGGGCCCTGCTCGCGCGAGCCGTAACTCGACGCCTTGCGGCCACCGAAAGCCGTGTGGTAGTCCACACCGGCGGTCGGGCAGTTGACCATGACCATGCCAGCGTTCGCGTGACGGCGGAAGTGCTGTGCATACTTCAGCGACGTCGTGCATATGCCGGCAGATAGGCCGAACCGCGTGTCGTTGGCCACGGCCAGCGCTTCGTCATAATCCTTGACACGAATCACGGCGGCGATCGGGCCAAAGATTTCTTCTTTCGCGATGACCATATCATTACGCGCTTCGGTGAACAGTGCGGGCTGAAGGAAGAAGCCCCGTGTGGCACGCTTCAGCGGCTGGCCGCCCCAGGCGAGGTGGGCTTCACCACGCCCGATCTCTATATAACGCAGGTCTTGCTCGAATTGTCGCTCGTCTACTACGGGGCCGATGGTCGTACCGGGTTTTCGCGCGTCGTCCACTATCTGGGCGGACAGCGCCTCTATCAGGCAAGTGACGAATTTGTCGTGGATGGCGTCTTCGATAATGAGGCGGGACGACGCGGTGCAGCGCTGTCCTGTACCAAAGTAGGCACCGTCGAGAGCCACCTGCACGGCGCGGTCGATGTCCGCATCGGCTAGGACCACCAGCGGATTCTTGCCTCCCATCTCCATTTGCACTTTGGCGCCCCGTAGGGCCGCTCCCTGCAGAACTTTGGCGCCGGTTTCCACCGAGCCAGTGAAGCTGACGGCGTCTACACCGGGATTGTGTATGATTTCTGCGCCCACGTCGGTTCCTCGACCCATCACGAGGTTGAAAACGCCGGGAGGTATGCCCGCTTCATGAATGATGCGCGCCAGTTCCCAGGCACAGCCGGGAACGAGGTCTGCCGGTTTGAACACAACGGTGTTGCCCCAGGCCAGCGCGGGCGCGATCTTCCAGGCCGGGATGCCGATCGGGAAATTCCAGGGCGTGATCAATCCCACGACGCCAACCGGTTCGCGCGTGACCTGTATTTCGATGCCGGGGCGACTGCTGTCGTAGCGTTCGCCTGGGCCGCGCAATGCTTCACCTGCGTAGAAGCGAAAAATGTTCATGGCGCGCACGACCTCGCCGGAGGCTTCGCGCAGCGTCTTGCCTTCTTCGCGGGCGAGCAGATCCGCAAGGCGGGCCGATTCGGCCTCGATGGCAGCGCTGACTTTGTACAGGAGGTCGGCGCGGACTTGCGGAGGCGTGAGCCCCCAGTCTTTGGCCGCGCCGCGTGCTGCGGTGATGGCATCGCGACAGTCGGCTATCGTTGCTCTGGCGTATTCCCCAATGACGTCATTTAGATTGGAGGGGTTGATGTTTGGGAACGATTCGCCGGTACGCCATTCGCCGCCGATGAGATTGGGGTGTTGGGCCATGGTGTAGGTCGGTCCTATTGGTCGTCATGGAAGTGCGTGATGACAGGCGCCTCCCCCGGCAACCCAAACTCGGGCCAGCGGGCGGCGACGCGCTCGTAAACAGCGCGCGACAGGCGCGTCCGCTTGGGGTGGGTGGCACGGTATCGGTGGGATCGGCACGCATCGATCAGCGCCTTGGAGCCGTAGGGGCGCATGTCGGGTGCCAGACTGGGGTCAGTGCGGTAAGACCAGGTCTTGCGCAGGATGTCGATGTCGTCAGCGGGGTTCGAATGCACGCTCATCGCCCACATGACTTCGCCGATGTCGGTCGGGTCCACGTCGTCGTCCACCGCGACGATCCAACGGATCACGTAGGCTGCCGCGGGGCATTGTGCGGCGAGCGCCAGCACCTGAGCGACGTGGCCGGGGTAGAGTTGTTTTATCGATATCACCATGAGTCCCGCCGCCGAAGCGGACGCCGGGTACACGTACACGCCGGCGATGCCTGGCACGCCCATGGCCTCAAGGTTGTCCCATACGCGGGCCGAGCGCATGATGGCGTGGTATTCGCCGATTTCGCACGAGGGCCAAGTCGCCATCAGCGCCGCGGTTAGGATGGGATTAGGACGGAGGTGCACGCGCTCGACCCGGATGACAGCCCGCATGTCCGACTTCCCCGAGTAATAGCCATGAAATTCGCCGAGCGGGCCTTCGAGTTCGACGTCGCCTTTGTGGACGAAGCCTTCGATCACCAGTTCAGCGCGTGCCGGCACCGGCAAGTCCGACAGGTCGGCCGCGGTGATGAGCATGGGCTCTCCGGCCAGGCCGCCCGCCGCGTCGAGTTCGCTTTCTTCACGAGCGTAGACCTGGGTGGCGGCGATGAATAGTGCGGGGTCTACGCCGTAAGCAGTCACCACGGGGCAGGGCTGCCCGCGCTTCCACCACGCTTCACAGTTCTGGGCGCCATGCCGGCCCGGCACTATGTTCAAGCCTAGCCGGCGCGGTCCGTGCAGCATTTGCCGATACACCCCGGCATTGACTACGCCCGTGTCGGGGTTGCGGATGAAGGTAACGTTGCCTGTGCCGAGATAGCGTCCGCCGTCTCCGGGCCAGAAGCGTGGCGCGGGGAGCCGGGTGAGGTCGATGTCGTCGCCCGATAGGGTGATTTCGCGCACAGGAGCTTCCGAGGCCGGCACTACGCGCGGTGCAATGCGGCGGGCACCAATTCTCCGGGTTTCGGAGACCAGTTCTCGTATCGAAAGCGCCGGGTCGAGGCCTACCGCCAAGGCATAGCGCTCTTTCGACGCTGCCAGCATGTTCGAGAGAATGCTCGCGCCCATCCCGTCGCCACGGAGCCGTCTGAACAAGAAGGCGGGAGATGCCGGCTTGCGGCTTGCCATGAAGGTAATGGCGGACATCTCCTCCAAGGGGTCGACCTCGGCATCGATGCGGAAAAGGCCGCCATGCTGATCGACGAGGCGAAGCCACGAGCGCAGGTCGCGCGGGGAGGGGGCGGAGCCAGGATGGTTAGACATGGCGGTCCTCTGGTCGAGTCTGCGGGCAGGCGCAGCTTGACTGCGCCCCGGAAACTCTACCTAAGAAGGCCCGCTCAGCACATGCTCCATTGCTCATACCAAGTATGGCCCTTGCGCATGCCGGGGCCACGGCTTCATCTGCCGGGGCAAGCAGCTAAAATGGCCGCCATGTCTGCGCAGCCTACCCCCCCGTTCGTCCATCTCCGCGTCCATTCCGAGTTCTCTGTCTCGGACGGCATCGTCCGCATTCCGGACCTGATCAAGAAAGTCGTGGCGCTGGAGCAGCCGGCGGTCGCCTTGACCGACCTGTCCAACCTATTCGGCTTGATCAAGTTCTACAAGGCGGCCCGGGCCAAGGGCATCAAGGCGATCGCCGGCTGCGACGTCTGGGTGTCCAACCTCGCCGACCGCGACAAGCCGTACCGGATGTTGCTGCTGGTGCGGGACAGGACCGGCTACCACAACTTGTGCGAGTTGTTGACCCAGGCATTCCTCACCAACCAGCACCGCGGGCGCGGCGAGATCATGCCCGAATGGCTGGAGGTGCACGGGGCCGGCCTGGTGGCTTTGTCCGGTGGGCGGCAGGGCGATGTGGGCCAGGCGCTGGAAGCGGGCAACCGCGAGGCCGCGCTGGCCGCCGCTCGCCACTGGATGAAGGTGTTCCCCGACAACTACTTCATCGAGCTGCAGCGCGCGGGCCGGGAAGGGGACGAAGCCTATGTGCAGGCGGCCATGCGGCTGGCGGCAGAGTGCGGGGTGCCGGTGGTGGCGACGCACCCGGTGCAGTTCCTCGAACGCGAGGATTTCCGCGCCCACGAAGCCCGGGTCTGCATCGCCGAGGGCGAGATCCTGGCCAACCCCAGGAGACAGCGTCTCTATACCGAAGAGCAGTACCTGCTTTCGTCCGAGGAAATGGCCGAGCGCTTCGCCGACGTGCCCTCGGCGCTCGCCAACACGGTGGCCATTGCCACCCGTTGCAACCTGACGCTAGAGCTGGGTAAGCCCAAGCTGCCCGATTTCCCCACGCCGGAAGGCGTGACCTTGGCCGAATACTTGGTACAGCTGTCGCGGGAGGGGCTGGAGCGACGCATGGTGCAGCTCTTCCCCGACGAGAAGGAGCGCCAGGCGAACTGGGAGAAATATAGCCAGCGGCTCGAGAAGGAGTGCCAGACCATCATCGACATGGGGTTCCCCGGCTACTTCCTGATCGTGCAGGACTTCATCAACTGGGGCAAGAAGAACGGCGTGCCCGTGGGGCCGGGCCGGGGGTCCGGCGCCGGATCCCTGGTCGCGTTCAGCCTGGGCATCACCGATATCGACCCCATCCGCTACGACCTGCTGTTCGAGCGCTTCCTGAACCCGGAACGGGTATCGATGCCGGACTTCGATATCGATTTCTGCCAGGACAACCGGGACAAGGTCATCGAGTACGTCAAGCAGAAGTACGGGCGGGACGCGGTGAGCCAGATCGCCACCTTCGGTACCCTCGGCGCGAAGGCAGTGATCCGTGACGCCGGGCGGGTCCTGGACTTGCCCTATACCTTCTGCGACACGCTCTCGAAGATCATTCCCCATTCGCCGGCGGATCCCTGGGATTTGGAGCGCGCGCTCAAGGAAGAGCCCGCGTTCAAAGAGCGCTATGACAACGACGAGGAAGCCCGGGCGTTGATCGATCTTGCCCGGCCGCTCGAAGGCTTGACCCGCAACATCGGCATGCACGCGGGGGGCGTGTTGATCGCGCCGGGCAAGCTGACCGATTTCTGCCCCTTGTACTGCCAGCCCGGGCAGAGCCACATCGCCGTCTCGCAGTTCGACAAGGACGACGTCGAGGCCGTGGGCCTGGTGAAGTTCGACTTCCTGGGCCTGCGCAACCTCACGATTCTCGATTGGGCCGTGCGCTACGTGCGCGAGTTCAACGAGGGGATGCGCGACTTCGACATCATGTCGCTGCCGCTCGACGACCCGGAGTCCTACAAGCTGCTGAGCGATGGCAACACCACCGCCGTGTTCCAGCTGGAATCGCGCGGGATGAAGGAACTGCTCAAGAAGCTTCGCCCCAGCAACTTCGAAGACATCATCGCCGTGCTCGCACTCTACCGGCCGGGGCCCCTGGGCTCGGGCATGGTGGATGACTTCGTCAACCGCAAGCACGGCCGCGCCAAGGCCGAATATTTCCATCCCGACCTGGAGCCCGTCCTCAAGAGCACGTACGGCGTCATCGTCTACCAAGAGCAGGTGATGCTGATCTCGCAGATCATCGGTGGCTACACGCTTGGCGGCGCCGATATGCTGCGCCGGGCCATGGGCAAGAAAAAGCCCGAGGAAATGGCCAAGCACCGCGAGATCTTCCAGGCTGGGGCAGAGAAAAAGGGCTACGACCCGGACATCGCCGTCACGTTGTTCAACCTGATGGAGAAGTTCGCGGAATACGGCTTCAACAAGTCGCATACCGCCGCGTACGCGCTGATCGCCTACCAGACGGCGTGGCTCAAGGCGCACCATCCAGCCGAGTTCATGGCCGCCACCATGTCTTCCGACATGGACGACACGGACAAGGTGCAGGTCTTCTGGGCGGACGCCGTAGCCAACAAGGTCAAGGTGCTGCCGCCCGACATCAATCTGTCGGGCTACCGCTTCGAGCCGGTGCTTGACGAATATTCCGCGCGTGGCCAGCCGCCGCGCACGATTCGCTATGGCCTGGGCGCAGTCAAGGGAACGGGGCAGGGCGCCGTCGAGGAAATCTTGCGTGCCCGCGCGGAAAAGGGCCCGTTCAAGGATTTGTTCGATTTCTGCCGCCGCATCGACCGGCACGTCGTGAACCGCCGCGCCATCGAGGCGCTGATCAAGGCCGGGGCGTTCGATTCGCTGTGCCCCAACCGCGCCGCCGTGCTGGCCACGCTGGGTACCGCCATGGACGCGGCCGAGCAAGCGGCCCGTGCCGCCAGCCAGGCCTCCCTGTTCGGCGGCGACGACCACGACGACCTGGCGGGCGAGATGGCCGACGTGGAGCCCTGGGACGAACGCGAGCGCCTGGCGCAGGAGAAGACCGCACTCGGCTTTTATTTCAGCGGCCATTTGTTCGATGCCTATCGCGCCGAGGTCCGGCGCTTCGTCCGGACGCCGCTCTCCAACCTACAGCCGAGCCGTGAGCCGCAGTGGATGGCGGGCATCCTGTCGGCGGTGCGCACGCAGATGACGCGGCGGGGCAAGATGGTGTTCGCCGTGCTCGATGACGGCACCGCGCAGGTGGAGATCTCGGTGTTCAACGAGCTGTACGAGCGGCACCGGGGCAAGCTGCGCGAGGACCAGCTGCTCATCGTGCTGGGCAAGGTCAGCAATGATGAATATTCCGGCGGCATGCGGATCGTGGCCGACGAGCTGTACGACTTGCAGATGGCGCGCGAGGCCAAGGCCAGGGCCCTGTCCATTCGCTTCAACGGCAATGCGCATGTCGAATCGCTGCGCTCAGTGCTCAATCCGCACCGTGCCGATCCGGAGAACGGCTTCCCCGGCACCCCCGTGGAAATCGTCTACCACCGCGAGGATGCCAAGTGCGTGGTGCGCCTCGGCGAAGACTGGCGGGTGCGGGTGCCGGACGTCTTGCTGCAGCAACTGGCCAAGCTGACCGGGCGGCCCGACGACGTGGCGCTGGAGTATTGAGCCGGCGCCGCTCAGGCGACCACAGTGCACCGGCGCTGGCGGGCGACGATGGCCATCAGCGCCGCCGTCATCAGTGTGTAGAACGACGCGACCATCGACATCGCGAACATGACTTCCGTCATGCCGAAGACAAGGAAGCCGGTCGCGAGCAGCAGCCCCATCGTGCCGGCGGTCCGCTCGTCGCGGTGCGGGCTGCGTGCGGCGCGCGCGAAATATGCGGCCGGCACCAGCCATGCGGCCAGGATCGCCAGCGCGCCGAGCGTGCCCAGGGTGGCGAGATTGAACAAAAGCTCGTTGTGCGAATGCCGGTACTCGGCGGCGCGCATCGTGATGATTCCCCGTCGCGCTGCATCCTGCATGGCTTGCCCGTATCCCTGGCGGCTGACGCCGACGAACGGGTGTTCCTTGAATACTTCCACTGCAGCGGTCCATAGCTGCAGCCGGTTTCCGACCGAAGAGTCGAGCTCCTTGCCCTGGCGGTATTCCTGGAGCTCCTTATAGGCGTCGTCGACGCGCTGGGCGACGAAGTCGCTGGACAGGTACGCGCCGGCGCTCGCGGCGGCGAGCGTTGCCATGGCCAGGAGCTTGCGCCAGGCACGCCCGCGCATCAGGAAGAAAAACACGAACGCGAACACGGCCAGCGCCAGCCATCCCCCGCGCGTGCCGGAGGCATAGGCGACATAAAGGCCGGCACCGCCGCCGGCCAGCTTCAGCGCGATGGCGATGCGGCCCCGGCGCGTGGCGGGGTCGGACCAGCCTATGCTCAGTAACGAAAACATGCCCAGGAGCAGCGTGATGTTGCTGAAGGGCAGCAGATTCGAGAAGAGGATTTGCATGGGCCGCTCGCCGGGCGAGAGGGCGAATTGGTGGTGAAGAATCGCCGCGCCGATCAACGCCCCGCCCGTGCATCCCCACTGGAGCTGCTTGAGCCAGCCTGCCGGCACGGCCAGGAGCAGCCAGAAAAGCGGCCCGAAGAGGGCCATCCGTAGGGGCGTGTCGAGTACCCGGAGGTCCGCGAACACGCGCGGCTGATCCCATCCCACCGCGAGGGTGCTCACCGCCGCGGCAACGAATTGCGCAGCCAGTGCCGCCCAGACCGGCCAATATTGCCGCATGACATGGGCGAAACGCGCTTCCGGCGCCAGGCGGTGCCGCCAGAAGGCGGCGATCATGGACAGGAGGAGGAGCAGGAACAGCAGGCGGTTGGCACTGCCCCGCACTGACAGCGTGAGCGCGGGCAGGAGGGAGATCGCCGCGGCGGCGACGAAGGTCAGCGGAGCGGGCAGGCCGTCGTATGCGGAATGGGGACGGTTCATGAAAGTTCGCAAGCCGCCTTCGTGGAAATCGACATGTCCAGGAGCGCTTCCACGTGAGCGCGAGGGCTCGGGGCGTAGGAAAGGTGATCCAGCGGGACGGCGAGCCGGGCGCGGCCTGCGCGGGCGCGTGCTTCGGCCTGCGCGATCGCGTCGGCCAGCGAGGCCGGCGCATCGACGTCGAAACTCAGGCAAGCCTCATCCGACAAGGCTTCCGTGCTGCCTATGCTGCGCGGCAGGACCGTAGGGGTGCCGCACAGGACGGACTCGGGGCCCACCAGGCCGAAGGGCTCGTAGCGCGAGGCGAGGATGGTGAAATCCGTCGCCCGGTAGCAGTTGGCGATGTCCTCCCGGTACCCGATATACCGGATCTTCGCGGAGCGGGACTCCACCGGGCGGCCGGCGACCAGGAGCGAGACGGGCAAGGCAGTCGAGCTGAAGCAGGCCTCGAGCAGCGGGTAGCCTTTGCGTTCGTGTCCGGTAGACGGGAACAGGAAAGCAGTCGTGCCTTCGGCAATGCCCAGCTCGCGCCTGAGCGCGGCACGCCGGGCATCGTCCACCGGACGGAAGGTTTCCACGTCTACCGGGGGATACAGCACCCGTATCCGTTCCGGCTCGACACCGTAGTAACGGCGCAGCTCGTCGGCCATCATCAGCGAATGGGCCAGCACCAAGTGCGCATGGGCATAGTGGGCGCGTTCCAGCCGGATCTGCCATTGGTCCCAGGCTGTCGGCCGCCGGCCCGACTGGGCCAGGTGGCCGAGGTGGGTGCCCCCGCAGATGGCGATGTCCGACACGGCGGTCCGGCTGCAGCCGATCAGGAGGTCGATGCGGTGGGCCGCTTTCAGGTCGCGCAGGCGGGAGGAGAAGTAGTGGTCGCGCAGTTTGCCGGGCAAGGCCCAGACGGCGATGCGGACCGGTTCCACGTCGCCGTACTCGGGGATGTGGGTGTCGAAATTGCGGGCGAACACGACCGGGCGGATGCCGAGCGCGCGGAACCCCTTGACGAGATCCATGGCATAGCGTTCCATGCCTCCGCCATGGCCGAAGCGATTGCAGGCGATGGCGACCCTCATGCGGGCGTTCTCCGCATCTCCGGCTGGGGCGCCTGCAGCAGGGACAGCACCGCATCCGTCACGGTGCTCGTCCCGAGGCGCTCCATGCATAGGCTGCGGCTGCCACGGTGTCCATCGCAACCTTCGCGCTGGCATGGGACGCAATCGGCGATGGGCTCTTGCAGCATGACCACGTTGCCGCGGACTTGCCGCGGCGCGGCCTTGGCCCACGGCTGGCCCAGCCCGTCGCCCGGGCTGGGGCCCCATTGTCGCGGGTCCGTCGGGCCGAACAGCGCCACGGTGGGGGTGCCGCAAGCCGCGGCGAGGTGCGTCGTGGCCGTGTCCGGGCCCACGTAGACAGAGGCATGGCGCAGCAGGTCGGCGAGCTCGGCCAGGCTCAGCCTCCCCTGCACGCGGACGATGGCGCGCCGCACGGGCTCGTCCAGGCCTTCGAGCAACTCGTTGACGTATTGCGATTCCGCTTCGCCTGGCCCGCCGCTCAATAGCACCTGCAAGCCTTGTGCATGCAGGCGGGAGAGCAGTTCGCGCCAGCCCTGGGCATGCCACTGCTTGTAGCGCCAGCGGGGGGAAGGGTGGACCACCGCGTAAGGACGATAGGCGTCGAAGGGAGGCGCGCCAGGCACGGCGGCGGCCAGGCGGGCAGGCCAGGCCTCCCGCGGGACGTAGGCCGTCGGCGGCACCACGGTGCGGGCCGGCGCCAGGCCGAGCAGTGCAGCGACGCGCTCGTTCTCGTGCACCCGATGCATGTGCTCATCGATGACCAGCGGGTGCCGCAGCGAAAGTCGCTTCCACCAGGCATGGCCCAGTTCGGGCGGGACCAGCCCCACGCGAACCCGGGCCGACGCCAGGCCGAACAGGTGGGGCTTGTCTCCGGGCTGCGGGATCAGGGCAAGGTCGTAGCGGCGCCAGAGCCGGCGGAGCATCGCGCGGATTTCTCCCCGCGCCGGGCGCTCCGCGATCGTAAAAACCTGGTTGATGTCCGGGTTGTTCTCCAACATGCCTTCCGTGCCCCGGAACACGAGCATGTCGACCTCGCACTGCGGGTAGCGCGTGCGCAGGGCCCGGGGCAGGGGCGTGGTGAGCAAGACGTCACCCAGGTAGCGAAGCGCGATGACCAGCGCTCGTTTGGGTTCGCGGGCGGGTAGGGAACTCATGTCGAAGGGGAGGATAGCAGGCTCCGGACGGCGTCGATGACCTCAGGCAGGGTAGGCCAGCGGCCATCGTCGCCCAGGCATACCGCATCCGGCGTCCAGGGGCCGGTGCGTTCGCGGCGCGTGACGCCGAATAGGGTGATCTGGCGGGCTCCGGCTGCCGCCGCCACGTGGGAAGTGCCCGAATCGTTGCAGACGATGGCTGCCGCCCGCTGAGTCAGGGCCGCGAAGGCGCCCAGTTCGAGAGGCGGCAGCACGGTTGCTGCCGGGGCTGCCCGGCGGGTCGCCTCGGCCTCATGGGCGGGTGGACAGGTGACGCATGTCATGCCTTGGGTGGCCAGCGCTTGCGCCAGGTCCCCGAATAGCGGCCAGGCCTTGGATCGCCCATGGTGCAGGCCGGTGGCGATGGGGGCGAGCAAGACGAAAGGCCCGGTGATGCCAACCTCGGCCAGGGCCCGGTCGGCAGCGGCGCGATGAGCTGGCGTAAGGGGCAGCGCCAGCCGCGGCCCGGGAGTCGCGGGCAGCTCGATGCCGGGATGCCAGCGGAGCAGCGCCTCGCGCGCGAGGCGGTAGAACACCTCGACCTCGTGCAGCCCGGAGGGTTTGGGCAGGGCCCAGCGCAGGAGGGGGGAGCGGCCGTTGCCGCGATAGCCCGCGGCGCGAATGCCGGCCAGGCGGAACAGGGCGGCGCTGGACAGAGAGTTGGGGAAGACGATGCCCCGCGGCCTGCCCCGGTCGGGCACCGCTTGCCGGGTCGTTGCGAGATTGGCGCCGAAGCGCTTGCCCAACGGAACGAAAGCCGCCGGCGTGAGTCCATTGAGCAAGTCGCCGGCCCACGGGCGGCCGTGCAGCACCAGGCCATGCCCCGCTTGCTGGAGCAGCGCCAACGCGGGCAGGCACATGCAAGCGTCGCCTACCCAGTTGGGCAGCCGGACATGTACGGGATCGACTTCTGGCATCGGGTAGTCAGCGACGCAGGGCGGCAGGCGGCTGCGCGTACAATCTAAAGCTTTCTATTGTAAGCGGGCGGGCCGGCCGCAGCGCGAACCAGCGCTGCCGTGGAGGCGTCCCGCCACGAACACCCTGTGAATTCACAACCCGTCAAATCCGAACTATGGCGCCGCGTCTATAGCCGGGTCCTGAAATACTGGCACGCGATCGCGCTGGGCATGCTTTTCCTGACCGGGGTGGCCGCTTCCCAGCCCATCCTGGCCATGTTGATGAAGCCGCTGCTGGACGGAGGTTTCAGCGGCGAGCATCCCGATTACGTCTGGAAGATCCCGCTCGCCATCGTCGTCATCTTCCTGGTCCGGGGCGCGCTGAACTTCCTGAGTGACTATCTGCTGGCCTGGGCGGCCAACCACGTCCTGGCCGACTTGCGCAGGGAGATGTTCGATCGCCTGTTGCGCCTGCCCGATGCGTATTTCAAGCGCATGGGCTCCTCGCTGCTGCTCAATCGCTTCGTGGTGGACGCCGCCGGGGTGATGGGCCTGGCCACTGAAGTCATCACCGTGCTGGTGCGGGAAACGCTGATCGTCGTTTCGCTGGTGGGGGTGCTGCTGTATTTGTCGTGGCAGCTGACCCTGATCGCCCTGGTGGCCTTCCCGCTCTCGACTTTCATCATGCGGGCCATTGCGCGGCGCATCCGGCGGATCAACCGCGAGACCATCGCGATGAACGGCGAGCTGACCCGGATCGTGAGCGAGGCCATCGACGGGCAGCGGGTCATTAAGTTGTTCAGCGGCTACGAGCACGAGGAGGCCCGGTTTTTTGAGGTCAATGGAC
The DNA here is from genome assembly GCF_937950555.1 of uncultured Pigmentiphaga sp. Taxonomy (NCBI): domain Bacteria; kingdom Pseudomonadati; phylum Pseudomonadota; class Betaproteobacteria; order Burkholderiales; family Alcaligenaceae; genus Pigmentiphaga; species uncultured Pigmentiphaga sp. The sequence goes on from NZ_CALFCW010000022.1 coordinate 71,126, forward strand.
GGTTGCGCCGTTTTGCCATGCGCAACGCAGTGGCGACGGCGGCGTCCGCCCCCATCACCCAGGCCATTTCCGCCGTCGCGCTCGCCGTCGTGGTGGCCACCGCGCTGGGGCAGTCCGATGCCAACCAAATCACGGTGGGTGGCTTTGCCGCGTTCGTTACCGCCATGCTGCAGATGCTCGATCCGCTCAAGCGCCTGGCCAATGTCGCCAGCCCCATGCAGCGCATGCTCGTGGCCGCCGAAAGCGTGTTCTCGCTCGTGGACGAAATGCCAGAGCCGGACGAGGGGACGCGTACCCTGGCCAAGCCGGTGCGCGGGCGGATCGAGTTCGAGAACGTCTCGCACCGTTTCCCTGAAGCGGCGCGCAATACCTTGACCGACATCAGCTTCTCGGTCGAACCCGGGCAGACCGTGGCGTTCATCGGCCGCTCGGGCAGCGGCAAGACGACCCTGGTTTCCATGCTGCCGCGCTTTGCCCAGCCGTCCCGGGGTTCGATACGCGTGGACGGCGTGCCGATCGAAGAGCTCACCCTGAGCAGCCTGCGCGACGCGATTTCCTTGGTCAGCCAAGACGTGGTGCTGTTCGACGAGACGATCGCCGCGAACGTGAGTTACGGTGCCAGCCAGGAGCCTTCGGAGGAGGCGATCCGGCAGGCGCTGGCCGATGCCAATCTGCTCGAGTTCGTCGAGTCGCTGCCGCAGGGCATATATAGCCGCGTAGGCGAGAACGCGGCCCGGTTGTCGGGCGGGCAGCGCCAGCGCCTGGCGATCGCGCGGGCGTTGATCAAGGATGCGCCGATCCTGATCCTGGACGAGGCCACTTCCGCCCTCGACAACGAGTCGGAACGCCAAGTGCAGGCTTCGCTCGAGCGCCTCATGAAGGGCAGGACGACGCTGGTGATTGCCCATCGTCTTTCTACGGTGCAGAATGCCGACCGCATCATCGTGCTGGATCAAGGTCGCATGGTGGAACAGGGTACGCACGCCGACCTGCTTGCCGCCGACGGCTTGTACGCAGCGCTATACAAGATGCAGTTCAATGAATCCTCCTAACCGCACGGATGAAAAGAACAAAAATAAAGCTCGCGAACCTTCTGGTCGGCATCTATAAGTTTTTGACGGGGCGTCCCAGAGACCGGCAGTCGTTCGATTCGAAGCGCAACTTTCGCAGCGTCGTCATTTTCTCCACGACGGCGCTGGGGGACCTTCTCCTGAATACCCCCGCCATCCGCGCCGTCAAGAAGCGCTACCCCGATGCGGTCATTACCCTCGTCTCCGGCCATCGCACTGCCGGCCTGGTGCAGGGTAGCCCGCATTTCGACCACGTCATCCATTGGGATCACAAGGCCAGGACCATGTTCGGCGTCATCTCTGCGCTGCGCGGGGTCCGGCCGGAGATGGCCGTGATCCTGCACTCCAAAGAACCGTACGACGTGCTCGCCGCCGTATTTTCCGGCTGTGAGTACGTATTCAAGAATGTCGAGCGGGAGGAGCTGAATGGCATGGGGAGATGGTTGACCGCCTTCACGTTCCACGAAGGACGCCATCAGATCCGGTCCAAGCTCGACCTGATGGAAGTGCTGGGTTGTGACGTGCAAGACACGACGATGTTCGTGCCCGTTCCGTTCGCGCCTCTTCCCAAGCCCGAAGGCAAGGTGGTGGTCGGCTTCCAGCTGGGGGCATCCAAACCCATACGCTGTTGGCCCGTCGAGCGTTTCGTGGCGTTGGCGAGGAAGATCCTCTCCCACTCGCCCGATTACGCGCTGGTCTTGGTCGGAGACGCCCGGGAGCGCGAGATCGAGCAAGCGTTTCTCGATGGGCTGGCGCAAGATGAGCGCGCGCGGGTCATCAGCTACGTCGGGGAGACGACGCTGCCGCAACTGGCGGCCGTCGTGGGCAGCATGGACGTATTGGTGACCGGCGACACCGGCACCATGCACCTGGCGATCGCGTTGCGAGTCAAGACGGTGAGCCTGTTCGTGACGGCGAATCCGGAGGCCACCGGCCCGTATCAGGACAGCCACCTGCACCAGGTCATCCACGTGCCATTCGATCCCCAACGCTTCGATGCAGCGCAGCGCGAGCGGCCGATGAGTGTCATCGGCTGCGACATCGTGATGGAGAAAGTCCTGGTCGCGACGGCCGTGCCGGCCATCGCGGCGTCCGCTGCGGCGCAGGTTCGCCGGGCGGGCCGCGCCGCGGAGCGCGAGGCCGAGGGCGCTTCGTTGTCCTATGCCTAGCGTCGCCTAGAGCGCCGGCATGGCTGCGCCGGCGGCAGCGACCGCATAGGGCGAAGGCCAGGAACCGTTCGCGCGGAAACGCGAGAAGTCCCGTGCGACCCGGCCCGGCGTCAACGCGTATTTCCAAAGTTTTTCTTTCAGCTTGCCGGTGGGGATGTAATCACCGCCGACCAGGATGCGCCCGGGGCCCCAGTCAGGCCGCCACGTCCTGGCGCCCCCCTGGCGCATGAACAGTGACAGGGTCGGCACGTGGAGGTTAGAGGCGAGATGGCCGATGCCCGAGTCGTTGCCGATGAACCAGCCGGAGCCGAAGATCCAGGCCGCCACTTCGTCCAGCCCGCCCAGCGCAGGCAGCCCCAGGCCCAGTTCCTGGACGTGCTCCCATTGGGGGCGTTCGGCCGGGCTGATGATGAAGTGCGGGTCCAGTCCTTCGTCGCGCAGCCGGCGCGCGAGTGTCACGAAACGCGAAGCCAGCCAGCATTTGTCCGGCGTGCTTGCCGTGGGATGGATGACGACCCGCGCCTGGTGGCTTCGGTGCACCAATCCCGCGGGAGGGACGAGGCCGTTGTGCTTTTCCGGATCCAGTAGGCCGAGTTCCGCGCGACAGTATTCGACCAGGCGCTGCGCCATGGATTGGGGCGAGCGCATGCGGCACAGGTGTTCGAGGATCAACGCTCGCGGGTGGATGGCATGGGGTTCGGGCAGCGGCCGGGCCTCGTGCAGTTGAACCACCGCACCATAATCCCGCAGCACCTCGGATGCCTGGTCTGGCGGTAGCGCGGGACGGATGTCGAAACCCGGAAACCACGCGCGCAGGGCATGGATGTGGGCGCCGAAGACGGTAACGTTCGATCCGGCACGGCGCAGATTGTGCGCGACCGTCATCAACAGCAGCGAGTCGCCGATGGCAGGGGAAGCGATGATGGCGACGTGCGCCAGAGAGTCCTTGTCGAGGGGCACGAATTATTGTTCTTGCTTGTTGAAAGGGCGTGGGCCGGAAGGCCCACGAGGCCCCTATTGTATGCAAACCGGCTCGATGCGGAGCCGGCCGTGCATTACTTCATCTTGCATTCGCCGGCGTACGAGTCCTTGCTTTGCTCGTAGATCACGCCTTTGGTGACGAAGGCGGGCTTGCCGCTGGCGTCTTTCTCCACGTCGACCCGGTAGAACGGGGCGATCGGGAACTGGTTGGTGTTGAACGCGAAGTAGCCGCGCACGGAGTCGAACTTGGCCTCGCGCAATGCCGTGCGGAACGCATTCTTGTCGGACACGTTGCCTTTGGTCTTGGCCAGGGCCGAGGCGATCAGGCTGGCGGCGTCATAGGATTGCGCCGCGTACATCGACGGCTCGCGGTTGTATTTCTTGCGGAAAGCTTCGGCGAACTTCTTATTGGCCGGGTTGTCGAGGTCGGGCGAATAGGGGGCGGCCGTGATCGCGCCGAGCGCGTTTTCCTGCAGGGCCGGAAGCGTGGAGCCGTCGATGGTGGAGGTGGAAAGCATGCGCACCTTGTCGAACATGCCGGCTTGCCGGTATTGCTTGACGAAGTTCACGCCCATGCTGCCGGGATAAAAGGTGTAGATGGCCTCGGGCTTGTTGGCAGCCAGTGCGGAGATCTCGACCGAGTAATCGGGCTGGTTGACCTGGGTGAAGGTCTCGCCGACGACTTCTCCCTTGAAGGTGCGCTTGAAGCCCTCCATGGCGTCCTTGCCGGCCTGGTAGTTGGCGGCCAGGAGGTGGATCTTCTTGATGCCCATTTTGTTGGCGAGCTCGCCGCCGGCTTCATGCAGCTGGTCGTTGTTCCATGAAGTCGAGAAGAAATAGGGCGAGCACCCCTTGCCGGTGATGGGCGTGGGGCCGGCGTTCGAACCGATCAGGAAGACTTCCGCGCTGGTGATGGGGCGGTGGACCGCCATCATCACGTTCGAATAGATCAGGCCGGTGATGATGGGTACTTTCTCGCGCTCGAGGAGCTGGCGCACGACCTGCAGCCCCACCTCGGGCTTCATCTGGTCGTCTTCCCGCAGAATCTGGACGTCGACGCCGCCGAGTTTGCCGTTGCCCTGTTCGACGGCCAACATGAACCCGTCGTACTGGTCTTGCCCCAGCACCGAGCCGGGCCCGGACAGGGTGGAGACGAAGCCGATCTTGACGGCGGCGTAGGAAGGGGCGGCGAAGGCCGCTTGCAGTATCGATGCGATGGCTATCAGTTTGGCGGTTTTCATGCGGACTCCTGGCTTGCCTTGCGTGGTGGGCGAGGCCGGAAACCGGCCCCGTGGGATACTGCGATCGACGGCGCGACGCCTGCTTCGGACGCTTATTTCAGCTTGCACTCCCCATGGTAGGGATCCTGGTGCTCCTGGAATACCGTTTCCCGCGTGGCCAACGTCACGTCGCCCGCAGGATCGCGCACTACTTCGAACGCGTAATAGTTAGAAACAGGGAAGTGATTATTGTTAAATTTAAACTCGCCCCGCACTGAGGGGAAATTCGCCTTGACCATGGCCTGTTCGAAGGCTTTCTTGTCGTTGATGCGTCCCCCGGTGGCCTGCAGCGCGGCGTTCAGCGCCTGGGCTGAATCATAGCCGTAGGCCGCGTAATGCGACGGGATCCTTCCGTATTTCTTGCGGAACTGCTCGACGAAGCTGCGGTTGGCCGGGTTGGGCAGGTCGGGCGCCCACGGGCCGCCCGAGATAACGCCCAGGGCCAGCTCTTTCAACGCCGGCAGGGTCGTGCCGTCCACCGTCGAGCCCGACAGCAGGGGCACTTTGCCCAGCATGCCGGCCTGGTGATATTGCTTGACGAAGTTCACCCCCATGCCGCCGGGATAGAAAATGAACACGGCGTCAGGCTTGGCATTGCGCAGCTGCGTGATTTCCACCGAGTAGTCGGGTTGGTTGACCTGGGTGTAGGTCTCGCTGAGGACCTCGCCCTTGAAGTAGCGCTTGAAGCCGATGAGCGCCTCGCGGCCGGCCTGGTAGTTGGGCGCCATCAGCGCGACGCGCTTGTAGCCCTTCTGTTGGGCATACTTGCCCATCGCTTCGTGCTGCTGGTCGTTCTGCCAAGACGTGGAGAAGTACAGCGGCGAGCACATCGAGCCGGCAATCTGGCTGGGGCCGGCGTTGTTCACCAGCAGGAAGGTGCCGCTGTTGATGACGTCGCGGTAGATTGCCATGAGCACGTTCGAGAAGCTCAGGCCGGTAATGACGTCCACCCGGTCGCGCTCGATGAGCTTCTTGGCGGCCTGGCGCCCCACTTCAGGCTTGAGCTGGTCGTCTTCCTGGATGACCTTGACAGCTTGGCCGCCGAGCTTGCCGCCGGCGGCTTCGATACCCAGCATGAATCCGTCGTATTGGTCTTGGCCCAGCGTACCGCCGGGACCCGAGAGGGTAGCGAGAAAGCCGATCTTGATGTCGGCTTGCGCCGGGGCGGTCATGCCGAGTGCGAGGCAAAGGCTGGCCGCCAGGGCGGTAATGGGGTACTGCAAGGTCATGAAGGATTCCTTGGGTTGATTGAAGTTTAAAGTAATTCTTGGAATTCGAAGCGGAATTCGTGGGAATCGCCCGGCTCCGTACGGCGGATGCGGCCGGCGGTGGGCGTGGGGAAGTGGGCCGGCAAGACCAGCGTGCCATCGCGGGCGCAGGCCTCGAGAAGCGAGCGCCGTGTTTGGCGCGCGTGGCCGGGGTCGGCGCAGAAGCGCGTGCTCCACTGGGGGTAGCAGCATTGCAGCGGGTGATGGAAAGCATCCCCGGTGAGCAGGACGCGCTGGTTCTCGCCCTGGATTTCGACCGCCACGTGGCCGGGCGTATGCCCAGGCGCGGGGACGAGTCGGATGGCATCGTCGATCCGGTGGTTCATGTCGACCAGGTCGGCCAGCCCGGCTTCGAACACCGGCAGGACCGAGTCGCCCACGTAGTCGCCCGTGCGCACCAGGCCGGGATGTCCCTCGTGCTCTTTCCAATACACCCATTCCTCGTGGGTGAAGAGATAGCGCGCGTTGGGGAAGGTGGGGACCCAGGCCCCGTCCACGAGTCGCGTGTGCCAGCCCACGTGGTCGACGTGAAGATGGGTGGAGACGACGATGTCTATGTCTTCGGGCCGTACGCCGGACTGCGCCAGGCGGTCCAGCCAGCCCCAATGCTGGCGGTCGAATTCCGGGCGCACGCGGGCCTTGCAGTCGCCCACGCAGGTGTCGACCAGAATCAGGCGGCCTTGGCTTTTCAGCAAAAAGGACTGGATGGCGATTACCAGCCGGTCGGAAACCGGGTCGTAAAAGCGTGGGGCCAGCCAGTCGAGGTTGGCCTGGATCACCTCGGGCGTGGAATCCGGGAAGATTTCGGCCGGGCGGAGCAGTGGACCTTCATTCTCGACGATGCGCACCAGCTCCACGCCGCCGAAGTCGTAGCGGGCGGTCACGCGTCACCCGGAGCGGACTTGCCCGGATGCACCGTGCCGCACGACGGGCAACGCCGCTTCTCTTCGCTGGCGTAGAAGGCTTCGAAGAGGGGAGGCAGGTCCTGCACGATGCTCTGGAGCTGTACCTCCACGCGGTGCACTAGGTGACCGCAGTTCAGGCAGTACCACTCGAAACCGTCTTTCAGCCCTTGCGGGCGCTGGCGCTCGATGACGAGGCAGGCGCTGCCGGCCTCGGGACGCTGGGGCGAATGCCGCACGTGCGGCGGCAGCAGGAAGATGTCGCCTTCCTTCAGGTCCACCCGTTCGGGCTTGCCGTCAGCCCAGATCTTCAGGTAGGCATTGCCCCGGATCTGATAGAAGAATTCTTCCAGCGGATCGTCGTGATAGTCGGTGCGGTGATTGGGGCCGCCCACGACCGTGACGATGAAATCGGAGTCCTGCCAGATCTGCTGGTTGCCGACAGGGGGCTTGAGCAGATGCGCGTGGTCGTCGATCCACTTCTGGAAATTGAGGGGAAGGCCGTATTTGAACATGATGCTCTCGTTGGTAGGTCTGCGCCCGCGGGGCGGGCTCCCGCGCCGCGACGGGGTCGCGGCCTCCTTTTTCCTATCCATGGCAGTCTATGTGACCGCCGCCGCGAGCGAGAAATAGAAGTTGCGGCCCGGGGTATGCGTGTTGGTTATAGTCCGTTCTGGCCTTTGCCTCCGAGGGGGGGATTGCTTTCCCCGGCGCGGCGATGGGCGCAGACTCGATGCAGGTATTCGATCAGGTGCTGGCTAGCCGGACTCATTTGCCGGTTCGCCCGCACCGAATACCCCACCCGCCCGAACAGCCCGAATTCTTCGAGCGGCAGGCGCTTGAGGAGCCCGTGCTCCAGGAACTGGGCCGCGGCGTCTTGCGGCATCAGCGCGATCGCTTCCCCCCGGAGCAGTATCCCGAGGTTGGTCAGCAGGGACAGCGATTCGATGTAGCGGGGTGGCAGGCCAAGGCCGGTGCGGTGAAAGGTTTGTTCCACGGCGGTCCGCAGGGGCGACTCGGCCGAGGGCAGGATCCACGGCCAGTCCATCAACTGCGCGAGTTCGACGCGAGGTTCCCGGATGAGCGGGTGGTGCGCGCCGACCACGGCGTAGAGCCGCTCTTCGTACAGCGTGTGGTGAGTGAGGGGATAGGCATAGCCGAGCGCGATATCGCGTTCGGGCAGCCGGCCGACGACGATGTCCAGGTCGCCGGTGGCCAGGGCGGGGAACAGTTGGGACGACGGGCCTTCGGAAACGGTCACGCGTATCCCGGGGTGCTCCTGCATCAGCAGGGAAATGGCCTCGGGCAACAGCTTGGCCGAGGCCGCGATGAGCGTGCCCACGATGACGTGGCCGCTTTCGCCGGTCAGTGCGGCATTCAGCTCATCGGTCATGTACCGCAGTTCGGCCATCAGTGTCTTGACCCGGCGCCCGAGCAGGTGGGCGAGCTCGGTCGGGACGACGCCGCGGTTGGATCGCTCGAATAGCGGCGCCCCGACGAATTTCTCCAACTCGTAGATGGCCTTGGTGACGCTAGGCTGCGTCAAGTTGAGCTCATTGGCGGCGCGCGACAGCGAGTGGCGCTCGAGGACGCGTTCGAAGATCTGCAGCTGGTGCAGTTTGAGCTTGTGGCCTAGCGCGTTGGGGGTAAGGCGGAAATTGGACATGGACGGACCGCGGCGGCTCCTGGTGATCCCGGAAAGCCGCGGAACGGCTTTGCCGGTCCGCAGGCCTCGCCCGTTCGGGAGCACGCAAGGGCGAAGAAGCTACAACTTTACGCAAACATTGGTGGGTTCGGTATAAAAATGTAGCGAGTGGCGGCCGCCTTCACGCCCTATGCCCGACAAACCGCTGCCGCCGAACGGCGTGCGCAGGTCGCGCAGGAACCAGCAGTTCACCCAGGCCAACCCGACCTGCATGGCCTGGGCCACGCGGTGCCCGCGCACCAGGTTGGTGGTCCAGACTGCGGCCGCGAGGCCATACTTGGTGTCGTTGGCCAGGGCAATGGCCTCTTCCTCGGTGTCGAACGGGGCAATGTGGCAGACCGGGCCGAAGACTTCTTCCTTGATGCAGCGCGCGGTCTCGGGCAGGCCGGTCCAGATGGTGGGCTGGATGTAGGCGCCGTTGTCCCGCTCATCGCCGAATTGGGGCACGCCGCCCCCGGTGACGACCGTGGCGCCTTCTTCCACCGCCAGGCGCATGTACGAGAGCACCTTCTCCCGGTGTTCGTGCGAGACGAGCGGCCCCATGGTCGTGGCAGGATCCATCGGCCGGCCAAGCACCAATTTTTCCGCCTCGCGCTTCAGGGCCTGGACGAAGCGGTCGAAGATGGGACGCTGTACGTAGACGCGCTCGGTGCATAGGCAGACCTGCCCACAGTTCGCGAAGACGGAATTCGCGACGCCCGCCACGGCCTGGTCGAAATCGGCGTCTTCGAACACCAGGGCGGCGTTCTTGCCTCCCAGCTCGAAGGAAACCGGCTTGACGCCAGGGGCCACGGCTTTCATGATCGCGGCGCCGGTGGCCGACTCACCGGTGAATGTGACGCCGTCGATGTCTTCGTGCGTGGTGATGAACTCTCCGGCAGAGTTGGGCCCGAAGCCGTGGACCAGGTTGAACACGCCCTCGGGCAGGCCGACCTCCATGGCGACCTCGGCCAGCAGCGTAGCGGTCGAGGGCGTCACCTCGGAGGGCTTGGCCACTACGGTGTTGCCGAAGGCCAGCGCCGGCGCGACCTTCCAGGTGAACAGCAGCAGCGGGAGATTCCACGGCGAAATCACGCCGACGACGCCCAACGGCTTGCGGTAGGCGTAGTTCAGCGCCTGGCGGCCGTCCGGGGTGTCTGTCATGTAGCTTTCCATGTCCAGGGTGCGCGCGATTTCCGCGAAAGCGCGGAAGTTGGCAGCGCCGCGCGGAATGTCGATCTGGCGGGCCCATCCCACGGGCTTGCCGGTGTCGCCGATTTCTGCCTCGAGGAAGTCGTCGAAGCGGCGCTCGATGCCGTCGGCCAGGGCGTAGAGATAGTCCGTGCGCTGCTTGACGGACATCGCCGCCCAGGCCGGCAGGGCACGACGGGCCGCCGCCACGGCGGCATCGACCTGGTCGCGGCCGGCCTCGTGTACGCGCGCGATCAATTCCCCGTTGGCCGGGTTGAGCTTGTCAAAGGTGCGGATGCCGTCTTCGAAGCGGCCGCCGATGAAGTTGCGAAGGGTCTTGGTGGACATGTGGCGCTACCTAGATTAAATAGTACGTATACGTCATAATAGTAATGGATTTTCGTCCGATCATCCCGGTTCCGGGCATAACTTATCGGTGGCCAGCCATAGCCGAATCGCGGTCCGCGCGCTGCGCCAGGCGGGCGGAAGGGGCGCCATCAGTTAACATTTAAGTGGTTCTGCACGTCACCATGAAACGATCCCCTGCTACGCGGCGCAGGCCTGCCGCACCGGAAACCGTGCCGTGCACGGATGCCGTCAAGGCATTCGAGCTAACCGACGTGGTGTCGCATTTGCTCAGGCGGGCGCATTTCCGGGCCGAAGCGCTGTTCATGCAGACCTTCCACGATGAAGATCTGACCCCGCGCCAGAAGGCTTTGCTGATTACCGTTTGCAAGCATCCGGGCGCGACGCAGAACCAATTGGCCGAAGATATTGCGTTGGACCGCAATTCCTTGGCTGACATGATCAACCGCTTGGTGCGCAAAGGGTATTTGCGTCGCCAACGGTCCGCCGACGACAAGCGGGCCTATTCGGTGACGATCACCCAAGCGGGCGTGGACGTGCTCGAGCGCATACTGCCGCGCGACAAAGAAGTGGAGGAGGCCATCATTGCCGTGTTGCCGCCTGAGTATCGGGCGTTGTTCATCAAGTGTCTCAAATTGATGGCCGGGGTTGCACCGTGAGGGGCGGCCGTTGTCCGTCGATTGCTTTCTCACGTATATTCGTACGTATACGGCATAAAAAACGTTTCGAAGACGGTTCTAGCACCAGACGTTTCATTTTTTCTTCAACTTCCAGACAGGACTACCCATGGGGCAGATAGGACAAGGAGGCGCCTCCGCCGAGGTGATCGCCGGGCTGGCGCAGCGCTTGCGCGATGCGCATGAAAGCCGCGTTGCCATCGATCCGATACGCGATCAATTGCCGGCTGGCGACTTGGACGCCGCATACGCGGTGCAACAGGCCAATACGGACTACTGGGTCCGGCAGGGGCGCAGGCTCGTCGGCCGCAAGATCGGGTTGACCTCCAAGGCGGTGCAGGCGCAGCTGGGCGTGGACCAGCCTGATTACGGCATGTTGTTTGCCGACATGTCGGTGTGCGACGGCGAGGAGGTCCCCCTGTCGAGGCTGATCCAGCCCAAGGTCGAGGCGGAAATCGCCTTCGTGATGGAGCGCGACCTCACCCAGCCCATGGCCACCATGGCTGAGCTGATCTCGGCCGTGGCGTACGCGCTGCCGGCCATCGAGATCGTCGACAGCCGCATCGCGAACTGGAAGATCAGCATCGTCGACACCATCGCCGACAACGCGTCGTCCGGGCTGTTCGTACTGGGCAATCGCCCGGTCAAGCTGAGCGACTTCGACGGCCGGCTGTGCGGGATGGTCATGGAGCGCAATGGCGACCAGGTGTCGATCGGCGCGGGCGCGGCATGCCTGGGGCATCCTCTGAACGCCGCGCTGTGGCTGGCCCGGAAGATGGCCGAGTGCGGCAGCCCGCTGCGCGCGGGCGACGTGGTGTTGAGCGGCGCGCTGGGCCCCATGGTCGCAGTGCAAGGTGAGGAAATTCTCGAAGCGCGCATCAACGGGCTGGGCTCGGTGCGCGCGGTATTTGGTGCGAAGGAGCAAGCATGAGCGGTCCGCTGTTGTCTCTTCCCGATGTGGCGCGCGAGCTGGACGAAGCCGCATGCACGCCGCGTGCCGCCGAGCAGTTTGCGGAACGCCGCCCGATGACGCTCGCCGAGGCCTATGAGGTGCAGCGCTTGCTGATCCAGCGGCGCATCGATCGCGGTCATCGCCGCATCGGCATGAAAATGGGTTTCACCAGCCGGGCCAAGATGGTCCAGATGGGCGTCCACGACATGATCTGGGGCCGGCTGACGCACGACATGCGCGTAGACGAGGGTGGCGAGCTCAAGCTGTCGACCCGCGTGCATCCGCGTGTCGAGCCCGAAATCGCGTTCCTGCTGCGCAAACCTTTGTCGGGCATCGTCTCGCCGGTCGAGGCCCTGGATGCGGTGGAGGCCATCGCGCCGGCGCTCGAGATCATCGATTCGCGCTACAAGGCTTTCAAGTTCTCGCTCGAGGACGTCGTGGCCGACAACGCATCGTCGTCCGGCGTCGTGATCGGCACCTGGCACAAGCCTAGCATCGATTTTTCGAACCTGGGCCTGATCATGTCTTGCAACGGCAAGCCGCAGCAGGTGGGCACCACGGCCGCCATCCTGGGCCATCCCGTACGCTCGCTGGTCGCTGCTGCCCGCTTGGTGGCGGAAGCCGGAGAGATCCTGCCGGAAGGTTCGATCGTGATGGCAGGGGGCGCGAGTGCCGCCGAAGCGCTGGTGGCGGGCACCTGGGTCGAGCTCGAGATGCAGGAGCTGGGGCGCGTGGGGTTCCACGTTACGGCGTAAGCAGAGCCAGGGCAGGCCCGGCCGTTCCGGGCCTGCCTGCCCCGGAAGTCGCCTATCGTCGGAATTTTTCATAGTAATGAAGGATTGTCCCCATATAACTTAGTGTTCTATGCATATGGGGACTTCGTCTGAGCCCTCTCAGGGCTAACCCCTACAATCTCATGATGTCATTCTTGCGTGCAGCGCGACCATCATGAGATTCCTCGCTTTTCTCGCCGCGTGGGTGTTGGCGTTTGCCGCCCATGCTGGCGCAGATCCCCGTCCATCTCCTATTCTGTCGCCGGCCGAGCTCAGCGCTCTGATTGCTTCTGCTTCGCCCGCGGTGACGGTCATCGATATCCGGCCGCCGGCCGAGTACCGGCAAGGTCACATTCCCGGCGCTTTGTCCGCGCCTTACGGTTCGTGGCGCGGTCCCGCGCACAGTCCCGGGACATTGCCGCCGCTGGAAGCCTTGACGGCGCAGGTCCGCAAGCTCGGATTGACGCCCGCGCGCCATGCCGTGGTGGTTTCTTCGGGCGCGGACGTCACCGATTTCGGCGCGGCCGCCCGCGTGTACTGGACGCTCAAGTACTTGGGGCTGGAGCGCCTGTCGGTCTTGAACGGCGGCATGCAGGCATGGCAACAGGCGCAGCAGCCGCTGAGCACCGAAGCAGCTCCGGCGCCGGCTCCCAGCGACTACGAGCCGAAGTTGAACACCGCCATCATCGCCACGCAGTCCGACGTGCTCGCCAGCCTGGATAGGAACGATGCCAGGCTGATCGACGCGCGCCCCAAGAATTTCTTCGAAGGGCTGGTGAAGGCGCCGACGGCGTCGGTGCCCGGCACCATACAGGGGGCGAAGAACATTCCGCATAGCGTGTGGTTCTCGCCGGGCAGCACCCAAATCGTCTCGGCCGAGGAAGCGCGGGCCATTGCCGCGCGGGAATTCCCCGACCTCGCCGCCGATAACATCGCATTCTGCAATACCGGCCATTGGGCGGCCACGGACTGGTTTGCGTTGTCCGAGCTCGCCGGGTTGCCCAACATCCGCATGTACCCCGAGTCCCTGGCCGATTGGACCAATGCCGACCAGCCCCTGCCCATGGACAACACGCCGGGTCGGGCGAGCCAGATCGCGGATAAGTTCAAGAAGTTGTTCGGCAAGTCGTAAAGGAATTCCTCGATGCAAGCGACATATCCCCCGTCGGCCTCGCCGGCCGGCCTTTCCCCTGGCGCAGCCGCACCGGCTGGCACGCGCTGGCCGCTGACGCTCGCCATCGTGGCGGCGGTCCTGGCCCTGGCGTGGTTCGTGACGGTCAGGCAAGCCGTGCTGTTCCTGATTGGCGTTGGCATGGGCGGCTTGCTGGCCGGTGCGCGCTTCGGCTTCACCACGGGCTGGCGCCGCCTGATCGAGGCCCGCGATGCGAGCGGCGTGTTCGCGCAAATCATCCTCCTGGCGGTGGCGGCCGCCATCTCCATTCCCTTGTTGTCCAGCTTTCCGGCCGAGTTGTCTGCGGCGTTGGGACCACCCAGCGTCAGCCTGCTGGTAGGCGCTTTCGTGTTCGGCATCACCATGCAGATTGCCGATGGCTGCGGCTCGGGCACCTTGTACAAGGCTGGCCTGGGCATTCCCCTGAACATGGGCGTGTTGCCCTTGTTTGCGCTGGGAAGCTTCCTCGGGTCTGTCCACCTGCATGACTGGCTTTCATTGGGCGCCATCGCGCCAGTCAGCCTGGTGCGCGAACTCGGCTCTGCCAAGGCGCTCGCGGCGACTTTCGCCGGCCTCGCCGCCGTCGGCGCGGCGGCGTGGCTCTGGTCGCGCAAAGGTGGCGGGGCGTCCCGGCTTTGGAACCGCAAGCTCGTGCTGGCAGGGATCGGCCTGGCTTTGCTGGCGGCCGCCAATCTCGTCGTGGCCGGGCAACCCTGGGGCGTGGTCTATGGCTTCGGGCTCTGGGCGGCCAAGCTCGCCACGGCCGCGGGCGCGTTCGACCCGGGCTCCAATGCATTCTGGGGCCAGGCCGGCAACCTGCGTGCGTTGGATCAAAGCGTGTTTCTGGACGTCACGTCGATCACCAACATCGGCATCATGGCTGGGGCGCTTTGGATTTCCGCGCGTCGCCCGGTCGAGGGAAAACCGCTGCGCGCGGGCCAATGGGCGGCCGTGCTGGTGGCGGGCTTTTTGCTCGGCTACAGTTCGCGGCTCGCGTTCGGCTGCAACGTGGGCGCAATGGTCAGTGGCATTTCCACCGGCAGCTTGCATGGCTGGATATGGGTGGCGCTGGCTTTCGCCGGCTCGTTGATCGGCGTGCCCTTGCGGCGCCGCCTCGGCGTTTGAGGAGGAGGACCCGATGCGTTCCCGTATATCGGCGATCGCGGCCTTTTGGGCCGCGCTGATCGTCTTTTTCGCGTGGGACTGGGCGCACTCCAGTCCCGTCAACCACAGGAAAGAGCCCGCCATCATTGCCATTGGCTCAGGGCAGGCGCCCAGCGGAGGGCACTGCTCGGCATTTTGAAGGGCGACGCCTGCTGATGATTATTTGCAACTCCTGTGCATATGCAATAGAGTTGCATTAATCTCGGTTTTGCGCAAGAATGCCGCTCTCGCCGGGCATGGTTCCCCATGCCCGGCGGGGCGGCTTTTTTTGCGCCATTCGTCAATGAAAGAAGGAACCGGGATGTTGGGAAGGTTGAATCCTCTGGTCGTGACCTGGACGTGCATCGCCTGGGGGGGATTGTCGGCCCCTGCCTGGGGGCAGGCGGAGGGCGCGTCTGGTCCCGCGCCGCACGTGCTCGATGGGATTACCGTGTCGGCCACGCCCTTGTCGCGCGCGGCAGGGGAGCTGGCCGCCCCCGCCACGGTGCTCGACGAGCCGGACCTGCTCACCGGCCGCGCCGCGACCTTGGGCGAAACACTGGAGCGGGAGCCCGGCATCACGGCCACGCATTTCGGGGCAGGCGCCAGCCGTCCCATCATCCGTGGCATGGATGGCGCGCGGGTCAAGGTCTTGTCCGACGGCGCCGAGGTGCAGGACGCTTCCACCATCAGTCCGGATCACGCAGTGGGGCTCGAGCCCATGTTGTCGCACCGCGTGGAGGTGTTGCGGGGCCCGGCTGCGCTGCTCTATGGCGGTGGCGCGTTGGGGGGCGTGGTCAATGTGCTCGACCACCGCGTTCCGACCGAAGTCCCGGAGGACGGCCTGGAGGGCAGCGTCGAGGTGCGGGGCGCGACCGGCGCGCGCGAAACGGCAGGAGCCTTCGAATTGACTACGGGCGGCCGGGGATGGGTTTTCCATGCGGAAGGGCTCAAGCGCAACGCGAACGACTACGCCGCCGGGCGGGGATGGAGCGGCGGCAACAGGGTGGGCGGTTCGTACAACCATACGGAAACCGGCAGCCTAGGGTTGTCCTGGGTGGGGGATCGCGGCTACCTGGGGCTCGCCTACACGCTGCAGCGCAATCGTTATGGGCTGCCAGGGCATGAGCATGCCTACGAGGGCTGCCACGCTCATGGCACGCACCTGCATTGCCCCGGCGACGGGCATGGCCACGACCACGGGGGCGAGGATGGTCCCGGCGGCGAGCACGAAGGCCAGGCCCATGGTGCGCCCTTCGTGAGCCTGCGCAGCCAGCGCTGGGACGTGCGGGGAGAATGGCGCGACCCGTTCGCCGGATTCAGCCGCGTGCGCGTACGGGGCGGTTTCACCGATTACCAGCACGACGAGATCGAGGAAGAGCGCATTGCCACGACGTTCCGGAACAAGGCGCACGACGGCCGCATTGAGCTCGAGCATGCGCCTTGGGGCGGCTTACGCGGCGTCGTGGGGGTACAGGCGTCCCGCCGCGATTTCAGCGCCTTGGGCGAGGAAGCCTTCGTCCAGCCCACGCTGACGCGCAACCATGGCGTGTTCGCCCTGGAGGAGTACGCCGTCGGCGACTGGCGTTTCGAGGCGGGGGTGCGCCACGAATGGCAGCGCATCGACGTGCGTGGCGACTCGCCAGACGCCAGGCATCGCGGGACGTCCGTGTCGGCGGGCGCGGTCTGGCGGTTTGCGCCGTCGTACTCGCTGGGGATGTCGATATCGCGCTCGCAGCGCCTGCCGACGGCGGAGGAGCTCTATGCCAATGGCCTGCATCTGGCTACCTCCACCTACGAGGTCGGGAATCCGAGCTTGAAGCGTGAAACGTCCCGCCATATTGATGTGACGCTGCGCAAGTTGGCTGGCCCCACGACCTTCTCCGTGTCGGTGTTCCGGAGCCATGTCGACGATTTCATTTACGGCCGCACGCTCGACGTCCATGACGGCCTGCAGCTGCTCGCGTACACGCAGGGCGACGCAAGCTTCACCGGCGTGGAAGCAAAGGTGCGTCATCAAATCGACAAGGTCTTTGCGGTCTCGCTCCTGGGCGATTACGTGCGGGCACGCCTGGACGGAGGCGGTAATTTGCCCAGGATTCCCCCTTATCGCGTGGGGGCACGCCTGGACGCGAAGTGGCAGGCGTGGCGCGGCAACGTGGAGCTGTCTTTCGTCGGTCGCCAAGGCCGGGTCGCGGCATTCGAGACCCCGACCCCGGGGTATGCGATGCTCAATCTCGGCGCCGGGTATGAGGGCCGAGCCGGCGCCACGCGCTACCAGGTTTATGTGCGGGCCATGAACCTCACGGACAAACTCGCGTACCGGCACACGTCGTTCATCAAATATTCGGCGCCACTAATGGGGCGCAGCCTGGTTGCGGGCGTGCGCTGGATGTTCTGACGGCAACGGTGCTCGGCGCTTATCCAGGTGTAACCGCTTGTGGCGTTTTGCTCATCCCTGCGCGCGCCGGGCGGCTCTCCGCGGGCGCTGGCGCCGAAGCAGCCTTTCGGTGCGAGAGTTGTTGTTACAGCGCCGCCGCAGGATGCGGACTATGCTGGAACGGGCTCACTCGTGAAGGAGAGGCGATATGGATCAGGCGTCGAAACAGCAGTCCGCGGCCGGTGAAACATTTAGCATCGACGTAGAGGCCATTCGAAAACGCGCACGCGAAAACCTCGACGAAGGTGCGGTCACGCAAGACTACGGCGCAGATCGCCAGGCTGTACTGAAGATGCTCAACGAGGCCTTGGCGACCGAGCTGGTCTGTGTGCTGCGTTACAAGCGCCACTATTTCATGGCGCGCGGGATTCACGCCGATCCGGTTGCGGCCGAATTTGCCGAACACGCTGCGCAAGAGCAGCAGCATGCCGACGAGATCGCGCAACGCATCGTGCAATTGGGTGGAGAGCCCGACTTCTCTCCGGCCGGCCTGCAGGATCGCAGCCATTCCCAATACGTCGAGGCAGACTCGCTCGAGAGCATGATCAAGGAAAACCTCGTGGCCGAGCGCATTGCCATCGATAGCTATCGCGCCATGATCCGTTACCTCGGCGACAAAGATCCCACGACCCGGCGCATGCTGGAGGAGATCCTTGCGGTCGAGGAGGAGCACGCGGACGATATGTCAGATCTGTTGCAGCGCGGCTAGGCCTGCGGCGGCGAGGCCCCACCGGGAGCGGGGGCGGGGCGGTGGGGGCCACCGCTTTGCGCGGCGTCCAGCGTCGGGGCCGGCATCCCGAACAGGTAGCCTTGCACGTAGTCGGCGCCGACCTGGGTGAGCCGATCCAGGGTCGCGTCGTCTTCCACGCATGTGAAGATCACGCGCGATCCGCGCTCGGCCGCGGTTTTCAGTAGCGGCGGCAGCTCGGTCTCGGGGGAGGCGATGGCGTGCGGCGCGAGCTTGAGGACATCGGGGGCATGCAGGTGCAGTAGCGACTGCGCCTCGCGCACGTCGTTCGCGTGAATGCCGGCCTGGAAGCCGGCTTTGCGGTAATTGCGCAGGATGACGCCAGCCAGCAGAACGTCGTGCGCGGCTTCCGATGGCAGCTGCAGCACGATGCGGGAGGGCGGAACGCCCAGCGCCTCGAGCATGCGGCGGAACGCCTGGCCGTGATCCTGGGTGATGGCCGCGAGCAATCTGCCGTGTACCCGCAGATAAAGTGGCAAATCCGCTTGCGCCTGCGAGAAGTAATTCAGGGTGTGCACGAGCCGGCACAGGCGGTCGAGGCGCACCAGCGTTGCATCATCCGCCGCCTGGGCGAAAAGCCCCCACGGGCTGATGACCTCGCCGTTCGCGGTGCGCGGACGGGCATAGGCATCGTAGCCCGCGGGTTGGCGGGTGCGAATCGCGAAGATGGGCTGAAATGCGCTCGATAGGTCGAGTTCCAGGAACCTGCCGCGAACGGTGCCGTCGTCGGCCAGGCCGAGCGCGGCGTGCATGTCGGGTTGGTTCGAGAGCTTGGCGATGAGTTTCCGGACTTCCGAATAGGCCACGGGATGCTCCTGGGGGCAATGGTGGCCCGCGCGGGGCCTTTTTCCTATTCAGCGTACCGCCGATCACTATTACCGCAAACGATTGTTTCGCGTTTCCGATATTTCCCCTGGATCTAAAGCCCCGAGTCCGCTACCGCGCGCTGTCAGTAGCGCTGCGCAGATTCGAGCTCATCCAGCAAGCGCTGGTAGAGGGCATGGCGCTGCGCCGCGATGCGCCCATCCCGCAAGGCGTCCAGGACGGCGCAGCCGGGCTCGTGGATGTGGGTGCAGTTGTAGAAGCGGCATTTGCCGAGGTACGGCTCGAATTCGGGGAAGCCCCGGACGATTTGCGCGCCGTCCAGGTGCTGCAACCCGAAGGCCTGGAACCCGGGGGAGTCGATCACGTCGGCCCGCGGGGCGACGTCTTCAGGAACGTGGTAGAGGCGGGTGCTGGTGGTGGTGTGCTTGCCGGCGCCCAGGGCTTGTGAATGCTCCTGCGTGGCCGCACCCGCATTGGGAACCAGGGCGTTGAGCAGCGTCGATTTCCCCATGCCGCTTTGCCCCAGCAGGAGAGTCGTGCGGCCGGCCAAGCGGGGCGACAGCAGGGCGCGCGTGCCGCCAACATCGAGCGCGCTGAGCTCCAGTACCGGCACGCCGACCGCCGCGATGTCGGCGAGCCGCGCCCTGGCGCTGGCGAGGCCGGCGGGGCGATCGACCTTATTCAGCACCACCACGGGTTCGACGTCGGCATTGCGTGCGCCGACGAGCGCACGGCCCACGAGGTCGTCCGAAAACTCGGGCTCGGTCGCGACGACGATGAGCAGCAGGTCTACATTCGCCGCGAACTGCTTGGTCCGCATTTCATCCGACCGATAGAGCAGGTTGCGTCGCGGGAGCACGGACAGGATCGCACCTTCGGCCGGCCCTTCCGGCGCGACCAGGACCCAGTCCCCCACCGTAGCCGTGCCTTTCTTGCCGCGCGGATAGCATTGACGGGTCGATCCGTCCTCGAATTCGATCGTGAAATGCCGCCCGAACGCCGCAATCACCCGGCCTCGCAGGCCGGCGCCAGCGGATCCTCCGGCCGTGTTTCGCCTCGGCTTCATGGCGCGTAGATCGCGTCGGTCTTGGCCGCGCAGATGAAGTCGTTCATGGAAATGCCGCCTACGTCATGGGTGCCGTACGAGACGCGCACCTTGCCGTAGCCCACGGTCAGCTCAGGGTGGTGGTCCTCGTTTTCCGCCAGGTCGGCGACCGCGTTCACGAAGGCGATGGTGCGTCGGTAATCCGGGAATGTGAATTCGCGTTCGATCGCGTTTCCCCGGGATGACCATCCGGGCAGCGCTTGCAGCTGCCGTGCAACGGCATCCGGGCTGAGCGGAGACTGGTGCTTCCTGGACTCGCAGCGGCTTGCAAGCAGCTGGGCAACGGTCGATACGGCGTTCATACCTGTTTCCTGGAACGGTGTGGCCCAGACCCACGCGTCGGGCCGCGGCGACGCTGCTTCATGAGGCTGCGGCGCGCAGCCGGCCAATGCGCAGCGTCGCGGGCGGATGCGAATCGTAAAAAGCCGAATGCACGGGATCAGGCGTGAGCGTGGCGGCGTTGTCGTCGTACAGCTTTACCAGTGCCGAGATCAGGTTGGCGGGATCGGTTTGCTCGCTGGCGTAGCGGTCGGCCTCGAACTCGTGCTTGCGCGAGTACCAGCTCGCCACCGGCGTGAAGGGAAAGGTGAACACCGGCGTGACGAGGAAGAAAAGGATGAGGGCCAGTGCATCGTTGCGCCCGTCGAGCGCAGGCATGACGCCAAGGCCTGTGTAGAACCAGGTTTGCTGCGCCAGCCATCCTAGCAGCGCGAAGAAGGCGAGCGAGACGGCGAAGGCGAATACCAGGCGCTTGGTAATGTGACGGTGTTTGAAGTGGCCGAGCTCGTGGGCAAGCACTGCTTCGATTTCCTCCGGCGCCAAGCGCGAGAGCAAGGTATCGAAAAAGACGATGCGCTTATTTTTCCCCAGCCCCGTGAAATAGGCGTTGCCGTGGGCTGAGCGCTTGGAGCCGTCCATGACGAACAAACCGTTCAGCGAGAAACCCGTACGGCGTGCGAGCGCATGGATGCGCTCGGCCAGTGATTGGTCGGCCAGTGGCGTGAACTTGTTGAACATGGGCGCGATCACCGTCGGGAAGAGCAGCATCACGCACACATTGAAGACGACCCACAGCCCCCATCCCCAGAGCCACCAGTAGCGGCCCGCTTCCGCCATGAGCCACAGCAGGGCCGACAGCAGCGGCAGGCCGAGCACGACCGCCAGCACGACGCCCTTGGCCGCGTCGGAGGCGAACAGGCGCAGGGTCATGCGGTTGAATCCGAAGCGCGACTCCAGTACGAATTGCCGCCACAGCGTAAAGGGCAGGTCCAGGAGCGCGAGCAAGGCCGCCACCATGCCGACCAGGAGCAGCTGCCGGACGAAGTCGGATGAGGCCACTGCGGAGGCCAATTCGCTCAGTGCCTGTAGCCCGCCCAGCAGCGTCAGGCCGACCAACACGGCGCTGTCGAAGAGAAGGGAGACGACGTCGAAGCGTATGCGCGCGAGGGTGTAGTCGGCAGCTCGACGATGGCTGGTTTCGCCTATGCGGTCCGCGAATTCGGGGGGGACGGTGTTGCGATGGCGGGCGACGTGCCGCGTCTGGCGGGTGGCAAGCCAGAGGCGGGTGACGACTCCGGCCAACAGCATGAAGACGAACAGCAGGGTAAACACGATGACGGCTCGTTCCTGTTGGCGGCGCGCTGGTTCCGCACCCCCATGCTGCGGCGCACGAGGAGAGCTGGGCGCCGGCCTGTGAGAAAATTGCGGTTTATGCGTGCGCGGGGGCCGCGGCACCGCGCGCGACGTTGCATGGATCCGGAGCACCGATTATATGGCGTTGAACGAAAATCACCTGGTTTGGCTCGATATGGAAATGACGGGGCTGGACCCGGAAAAGGAACGCATCATCGAAGTTGCAGTCGTCGTGACCGACTCGCAGCTGGAGGTGGTTGCCGAGGGCCCGGTCCTGGTCGTGCACCAGCCGGATGCGTTGCTCGACGCCATGGATGCTTGGAACAAGGCCACCCATGGCCGCAGCGGGCTGATCGATAAGGTGAAAGCGTCCACGCTCACTGAAACCCAAGCCGAAGACATCCTGCTCGAGTTCCTCTCGCAGCACGTGCCCCCAGGCAAGTCCCCGCTGTGCGGCAACACCATCAGCCAGGACCGCCGGTTCATGGTGCGCTACATGCCGCGGCTGGAAGCGTTCTTTCACTACCGCAACCTCGACGTCAGCACGCTCAAGGAGCTGTGCCGCCGCTGGAAGCCCGAGATCTACAAGGGATTCGAGAAAAAAAGCCGCCACGAGGCGTTGGCCGACATCTACGAGTCGATTGCCGAGCTCAAGTACTACCGCGAACACTTCCTGCGGGTATGAGGTGGCCGAGGCGCCTCGCCGTCAGGCGGCCGGCCCTTGGCTGCCCGCTACGCGCCAATAGCAATACTGCAGCGCCAGCGCCGAGACAGCCATGCTGGACGAGGCCATGAGCCACATCGTGCCGGCTCCGGTCGGGGAACCCGGCATCAGGGCCGTGATCAGGCCGTCCAAGGCGCCCGCCGCCGGCCCGAAAGCCAGCCACCACCCGCCAAGCAAGCCTATGCCCCAGAGCGCGCCCGCCTGGATCAACATTGGAGCGACGGCCACTTTGTACGCGCGGAGCAGGTAGCTGCTCATGCATTGGAGCGCGTCGAACAAGTGAAAGAAGGGCATCATCGCCAATAACCCCAACGCCACGGCGCCCACCTCGGGGTCGCTCGAGTAGGCGCGGACGATGGGCTGGCGCGCGAGCAGCACGACGGCGATGGTCAGCAGGGCACCCACCGTGCTGAGCATCAATCCGGCCGCCCCGGTGCGGCGTGCTTGTGCCGGGGCGGCGGCCCCGATGGCCTGGGCGGTCAAGGCACCGGTCGATACGCCGAGCGCGAGCGGCATCATGAAGCACAGCGCCACGAGATTCGCCATGATCTGGTGGCCACCGGTGGCGTAGATGCCTTCGCGCGCCACCAGCAGGGCCATGAAAGTAAACGAGGTGACCTCGATCAGGTAGGAGGCACCCATGGGCACGCCCAGCCGGAGTAATTCGCCCAGGATCTTCCAATCGGGGCGCCCGATGCGCAGCCCGAAAGGGCGATAAAAGGCGTCCCGTCGCAGCACGACGACGCTCGCCCCGACGCTGATCCAGAAAACCAACGCGGTCGACAGTCCGGCGCCCACGGCACCCAGGGCGGGAAGGCCACACTTGCCGTAGATGAACAACCAGTTGAGCAGGGCCTTGATGCCGATGCCCGCGATATTGATCGTCATCACCACCTTGGGGCGGGAGACCGCAGTGTTCAGCGCATAGACCGTGCGGAAGATGAGCGCGGCCGGCAGGGCGAGGATGAGCATGTACAGGTATCCCCGCACTTGGGCCCGGACGGCGGGATCCACGTCGCCGGACATCGCCAGCCATGCGTCCGGAAACATCATGGCGGCGCCACCCAAGGCGGACAGGCCGATGGAGAGCCAAACGGACTGCCCCCACGCGCGTCCTATCTTGTCGAAGCGCCCTGCGCCGAAATGTTGGGCGGCGATCGGGATCAGCGCGTGCAGCACGCCCGTCAGGCCGACGAACACCGTGACGTAGATCGAGACGGACAGCGACATGGCCGCCAGGGCGACCGGCGAGGCGTGGCCGGTCATGGCGGTGTCCAGCACGCCGAAAGCCATGCCTGCCCATTGGCCGACCAGCACCGGCCAGCCCTGTTGCAGGATGCGGCGCAGCGTCGCGCCCCAGCCGCCCGGCAGTGCGCTGGCCGCGTTCGCACTCACGAGGCAGGGTGCCCGGGATGCGCCGGGCGCAATAAGATGAAGTATTCGCGTACTTCCGGCGCGCGGCGGAACTCCGCCGCACGGGTGCCTTCCCAAAGCACGCGGCTGCCTGCGTACTCGCCCCGCTGGACGGCGTTCCACAGGACGCTGGCATTGCCTTGCAGCAAAACGAGCGGGCAGTCGCCGGTCAGTTCGAAGCGCAGGCCGTCGAATACCGCGAACGACGCACGTTGCGACAGCCCCAAGCCCGAGCTGCGCACGCATTCGCGCTTGCCGGTGCGCACCCGCTCTTGTTCCAGGGCATGCGCCACCCGGTTGGATACTTCCCGATAACTCTTGTTGTAGTTGATCGAGGGCAGCCACAACGTCATGATCAGCAGCCAACAGGTCACCACGCCGCTTGCAGAGAGCACCGTGCCGCGCCAGAGTCCGGTCGGGCGCGCACGGAAACGCCAGGCGATGAGCGCGACCCAGGCGACCGTGGCGGCTAGCGCTGCACCGAAGGCGAAGAGCGAAAACTCCACTTCGAAGCCGGGGGTCTGGCGGGCGATGTTGCGGGCGATCTTGGGCGGCACGCCGGTCATCATGGCGATCCACCCTATCCAGACCACGCATGCGGCGGCCGAGAACACCATCACGGCAAACCAGTCCAGGGCATTGATCAAGCCCCGGCGCAGCGTCGGCAGCGCCAGCGCTCCCAATACGGAGCACGGGATGACGAGCACGAGATATTCGGCGTCCACCGGTTCCCGGACCGTGCAAAGCAAGACGAGCCCCGCGGCGGTCAGGGCACCGGGGATCGCCACGTGAGGCGAGGCCAGGTAGCCGCGCCAGCGCCATAGCGCGAGCAGCGCCAGCGGGCCCGTCGGCCACAGGAACCAGGGCATGTTGCGCGCGGCACCGGACAAGCCTTGTGGGCTGAGCAGGCCGAAGACGCTGGCGTTCCAGCCCCACCAGCCGCTCATCCAGTAGGGCTTGAGCAGGGCGGCGGGAAGCCACCACGCCAGCGAGAGCACGAGGGCCAGCGGCAGGCTCACCAGCGCGATCCAGCGCACGCCCGGCCGCAGCGGCTGGCAGCGCCACGCGAGCAGGGCGACCGCCAGCAATTGCGGTACGACGGCGGGAAAGCCGCGGGAGAGGAATGCGCCGGCCAGCGCCAGGCCCAGCGTCACGGACGCTGCCCGGGGGTGGTCGAGCATGCGCGCCAACGAATAAAAGGCCAGCGCGTGGAAGGCCAGGCTGGCGGGTTCGGCCGAGGTTTCGTGGCTGCGCCACAACACGCCCAGCGTCGCGAGTAGCAGGAGCAGCGCCGCGTCGGCCAGCATCCGGCCGTAGTCGCGCGGTTCGGGTTGGCCCCCGAACGGCAGGGCCAGGGGCTGCGCCTCGGGCCGCCGGCCGAGCAAGTAGGTGCCGTACCAGAGACTGGCGCTGGCGATGGTGAACCAGATCAGGTTAGGCAGGCGCCCGGCCAGGATGTGCCCCCCCAGGGGAGCGAATAATTCCATGCAAAGCGCGCCCAACCACGTGGCGATCGGCCCTTCCTGCGACACTGCCACGCCAGCCGCCTCCGGGGCCAGCCACTGTTGCCAGCCGCCCTGGTAGGCGCTCCACATTTGCGCGAGGCCGATGACGTCCTCGCTCTTCCAGGGTTCGCGCCGGATCAGTCCGACCACGATGTAAAGCACGCATAGCCCCAGCAGGCCCCAGCGCGGCAGTTTGGTTGCCGCCACTGCGGTCAGCCGGGCCGGCGTGGGCGGCATGATCGACGAATAGAAGGAGGGGAAACGGGAGGACATTGAACCGCTGGGATGACCTAACAGGCGACAAATCGAATTCTAGTAGCCCGCGCCGTTGCCACAGACAAAAAAGGCAGCCTCGAGGGCTGCCTTTTGGGTCCGCAAGGACGGCGACGGTCGCTTAGGCGGATGCCTTCGGCGTACGCGCGAAGCGGGCGCGGAATTTCTCGACGCGGCCGGTCTCGACGATACGGGTTTGCGCACCGGTATAGAAGGGGTGCGATTCGGACGTCACGTCGCACTTAAAGAGCGGGTACGTCTTGCCATCGATCTCGATGGTTTCGCGCGTGTTCACCGTCGAACGGGTGATGAACTTGCCGCCCGTTTGCAGGTCCTGGAAAACGACTTCGCGGTATTCGGGGTGTATGCCTTCTTTCATGGCAATTCCTTGGCGTAAAGTGCGGGTCGCCAGCCGGCCACATCCGGCAACGTTCCCAAATTCGGTAAGCCTACTATTATGGCCGGAAAACCGGGAACGTGCAAGCCAGGGCGGTCAGCCAGCCTGTTGCTCGGCGCCGCAGCCGCAGCCTCGGTGGTTGATGCGGCGGCACCAATACTCCCACGCGCGTTTTGCCGACGGGGCGGCCGGATCCATCTTGGACCGGATCGCAACTTCTCCGGGCGATAGCGCTTTGACCGAATCGCTCATGCGCATGGCCTCCATGAGGATGCGGGCGTTGCGAGGGAGATACATCGCGATCCGGACCGCCTCGAAGAGGTTGCGGCCCGCCACGGAAAAGCCGTGTCCCCGCATCAACACGACCCGGTTTTCGGCCAATGCGCGCGCCAAATCCCTGCCCTGCTGCATGTTGGTCACCAGCAGGTTGGTGTCTCCGAAGCCGTCGCGGATGTCCCAGACGGGCACCCGGTCCCCCATGTCGCTCGCGACATGGATGACGGGCCGCAGGGGGATGTCCGTGATGCTGAACGGGAGCACTTCGTCCGCGTGGCTGTGGACCACGGCATGGACGTCGGGACGAGCCTCATAAATGGCGCCGTGGATGAATCGTTCCATGTATGGAGGCTTGCCGGCGTTTTCCGGAGAGTCGCCATCGAGCGAATACTCCACGATGTCGCCGGCGCCGACCAATTCCGGGCTGCGCGATCGCGACAGGAGATAACGGTCCGGACGGGATGGGTGACGGACGCTGACGTGTCCGTACGCGTCCAGCACACCCTCCCGGGCCAGGATGCGATTGGCGTGGACGAGGTCCTCGATTAGCGTCGCCGGTATGCTCATGGGCCTGCCTCGTTCAGTTGCCCGCCTGGATGCCGGCGGCCTTGACCACCTGCGCCCATTGGCGGATTTCATTGCTGATCAGCGTTTTCATCTCCGCGGGCGTACGGAAGTCGGGCACGAAACCCATGACGTCGAGTTTGCGGCGCGTATCTTCATCTTCCAGGGACTGCCGGAGTGCGTCGGACAGGCGCGCGACGACGGCGGGCGGCGTGCCGTGCGGCGCCATCATGCCGAGCCAGCTGCTGGCGTCGAAGCCGGGCAGGGTTTCGGCCGCGGCCGGAACGTCGGGGTAAGCATCCAGGCGCTTGCCGCTCAACGTGACGAGCAGGCGCAGCCGGCCGTCTTTGATGAAGTCGGCCACCGTGGTGGGCGTGGCGACGAACAACTGCAGCTGCCCCCCGACGACGTCGGTGATGGCCGTGCCCGATCCCTTGTAGGGGATGTGCATGATGTCGATGCCGGTGCGGTCCTTGAGCATTTCCATCGCCAGGTGGGTGGCCGTGCCGGTGCCGGAGCTGGCGTAAGACATCCGGCCGGGGTGCGCCTTCGCGTAGGAGACCAGTTCGGCGAAAGTGCGCACCGGGACCTGCGCGTTGGCGACCACCAAGACCGGGGCGGAGGCCATGGTGCCGACCGGCTCGAAGTCCTTCGTGATGTCGAACGGCAGGTTCTTGTAGATGGACGGATTGGCGGTGACCGCGATGCTCGCGAGCACGAGCGTATAGCCGTCGGGAGCGGCCTTGGCCGCCTGGGCCGTGCCGATATTGCCGCCGGCTCCGGGCCGGTTTTCGATCACGATCGATTGTTTCAGGCGGGCCGCCATTTTTTCGCCAATCAACCGGGCGACTTGGTCGCTGCCTCCACCCGGCGAGTAGGGGACGATGAAGCGTATCGGCTTGGTCGGATAGGTGCCGGCCTCGGCTGCGCTGGCCGCGCTGGGGGCGGTGGCCAGCAGCGCGGCGGCTGCCGCGGCGTGGAGCGGGCGAAGGAAGGGGGCGCGGATGCTCAACATGTCTCCTCGTTTTTTTCGGTAGTGTGATGCGGGGGCGGATGCCGCCTGCCGGGATTCTGGGGCAGGCCTCACGCGCACGGACGCGCGAGGTTGAGATAGGACGTATCTCGGATCGAAATGGCGCCAGCCAGGGCAAATTCCGGGGGAGCTTGGGCGGCGAGGAGGCGGAGAGTGGAGTTGGGATCGCCCCTGCGGAAGGTGGAGGGAGCGGAGGGAGAGGCGCTCCGCCGTGCGGCGACGGAGCCCTGCGGCGCTCCCCTGCAATCGGGGCAGCGCCTAGCAAGCCGGCTTAGCCGCCTTTCTTCATCATGTCGAAGAATTCGGCATTGTTCTTGGTTGCGCGCATCTTGTCGAGGATGAACTCCATCGCCTGGATTTCGTCCATGTCGAAGATGAACTTGCGCAGCACCCAAACCTTCTGCAGCACGTCCGGCTTGATCAGCAGCTCTTCGCGGCGCGTGCCGGACTTGTTCAGGTTGATGGCGGGGTAGACCCGCTTTTCGGCGAGGCGCCGTTCGAGGTGGACTTCGCTGTTGCCGGTGCCCTTGAATTCTTCGTAGATCACGTCGTCCATGCGGCTGCCCGTCTCGATCAGGGCCGTGCCGATGATGGTGAGCGAGCCGCCTTCTTCGATATTGCGGGCTGCACCGAAGAAGCGCTTGGGGCGTTGCAGGGCGTTCGCGTCCACGCCACCCGTCAGCACCTTGCCCGAGGCCGGGACCACGGTGTTGTAGGCGCGGGCCAGCCGGGTGATGGAGTCGAGCAGGATCACGACGTCGTGCTTGAGCTCGACCAGGCGCTTGGCCTTTTCGATGACCATTTCTGCCACCTGCACGTGCCGGGTAGCCGGTTCGTCAAAGGTGGACGCCACCACTTCGGCGCGTACCGAGCGCTGCATCTCCGTCACTTCTTCCGGACGTTCGTCGATCATCAGCACGATCATCGTGACGTCGGGGTGGTTGGTGGTGATGGCATGCGCGATGTGCTGCATCATCACCGTCTTGCCCGATTTCGGGCTGGCCACCAGCAGGGCGCGCTGACCTTTCCCGATGGGGGCGAAGATGTCCAGTATCCGCCCTGTCAGGTTCTCTTCGCTCTTGATGTCACGTTCGAGGCGCAGCGGCTTGTTGGGATGCAGCGGCGTCAGGTTCTCGAACATGATGCGGTGCTTCATGGTCTCCGGAGCCTGGCCGTTGACCTTGTCCACCTTGACCAGCGCGAAGTAGCGCTCCCCGTCTTTGGGCGTGCGCACCTCTCCTTCGATGGAGTCGCCGGTGTGCAGGTTGAAGCGGCGGATTTGCGAGGGCGAGATGTAGATGTCGTCGGTGCTGGCAAGATAGGACGTTTCGGGCGACCGCAAGAAGCCGAAACCGTCGGGCAGCACTTCCAGCACGCCATCGCCGAAGATGGGCTCGCCTTGTTTCGCGCGCCGCTTCATGATGGCAAACATGAGCTCCTGCTTGCGCAGGCGGCTCGCGTTCTCGATTTCGAGGGCGGCAGCCATTTCCAGCAGTTGCGATACGTGCAGCGCCTTCAGTTCGTTGAGATGCATCTCGGATAAAGCTCCGGGGGGGTCTTTGGTGACACGTCCTCGTTAGAGGACTTTGCGCAGCGAGTCTGTCGCTCCTGGGCGGATTGGCTGATTCCCGGGGGCGGGAGGCGCACCGCCTATGCGCAAGAGAGGGCGTGGTTAATGGGTTGATCGGGAGGACCGGCAGGGGCCGGCCCGTTATCCATGTTGATTTACAGCGAACTGTCCAGGAAGGCGGTGAGCTGCGACTTGGACAGCGCGCCGACCTTGGTGGCGACCACTTGGCCGTTCTTGAACAGCATCAGGGTGGGAATGCCGCGGATGCCGTACTTGGTGGCGGTGGCGGCGTTTTCGTCGACGTTCAGCTTGGCGATCGTCAGCTTACCCTTGTACTGGACGGCCGCTTCTTCGAGGATGGGGGC
The DNA here is from genome assembly GCF_937950555.1 of uncultured Pigmentiphaga sp. Lineage (NCBI taxonomy): Bacteria > Pseudomonadati > Pseudomonadota > Betaproteobacteria > Burkholderiales > Alcaligenaceae > Pigmentiphaga > uncultured Pigmentiphaga sp. The sequence continues at coordinate 100,623 of NZ_CALFCW010000022.1, forward strand.
GATCATTTTGCAAGGACCGCACCACTCGGCCCAATAATCCACCAGGACCGGTTCATTGGCTTGAAGTACGTCGGCATCGAAGCTGGAGTCGCTCACGTGCTTGATCGCGTCGCTCATGGTTTTCCTTCTGGAGGGTGTGCGCAAAGCGCGGAAGAAAGAGTCGTGCAGTGCGCGGTAATGGGTAACGGATGCTCTGCGGTGGTTATATATGGGCGCCAGTGCTTGGATTCCAGACCCCTGCGGGGAATTTTCTTATGCGCAGATCCTGACGGGAATACCCCTGGGGCGATGCGTGGGTGCGCGATACGCGGGGGGCGGGGCAGGTGGGCGCCGGAATCGGTCGGCGTAGAGCCCGAGATAGCCCAATGGTAACCGCAAAAAAGCCGTTTTTCCAACTGCCCGTTTCCGTGCGGGCCCGAATGTGCCGGAGCGGGCGGCATGCGTTGGGTATTTGCCACGGAGCAGGGCCGAGGCGGCCTTTCGAAGTACCTGCTACACTTGGAGCTGGCGGGCCCCTTCGCATGGCGGAGCGGTGAACCTGGTCAGGTCGGGAACGAAGCAGCCATAGCCGTATCCCGTCAGTGCCGAAGTCAGGCTCGCCTCCTTCCCTCTATTTTCCCTTTCTTTTCCCTTTCCTCGTTCCTCCTTTCGGGAGGGCAGGCCACGGCCACCGTCGCGGGGCCCTGTGGGCCGGTTTCCCCGTGCGCGAACGTGCGGGGGGGATACAATACCCCGCATGACTTATCTGGTGTTGGCCCGCAAATGGCGGCCGCGTTCATTCGATACGCTGGTCGGACAAGAACACGTCGTGCGTGCGCTGACGCACGCCCTGTCTACGCAGCGGCTGCATCACGCCTGGCTCTTCACCGGCACGCGGGGGGTGGGCAAAACCACCTTGTCGCGCATCCTGGCCAAATCCCTCAATTGTGAAACCGGCGTCACGCCCGCGCCCTGCGGCCAGTGCCGCGCCTGCACCGAAATCGATGCCGGCCGCTTCGTCGATTACCTGGAGCTGGACGCGGCGTCGAACCGGGGCGTGGAGGAAATGACGCAGCTGCTCGAGCAGGCGGTGTATTCGCCCACGTCGGGGCGCTTCAAGGTCTACATGATCGACGAAGTGCACATGCTGACGGGGCATGCATTCAACGCCATGCTCAAGACGCTGGAGGAGCCGCCGCCCCACGTCAAATTCATCCTGGCCACCACCGATCCGCAGAAGATACCCATTACGGTCTTGAGCCGGTGCCTGCAATTCAACCTCAAGCAGATGCCGCCCGAGGCCATCGTGGGCCATCTGGAGCACGTGCTCACGCAGGAGCAACTGCCTTTCGAGACGCCGGCATTGCGCCTGATCGGTCAAGCCGCCCGGGGCTCGATGCGGGATGCGCTGTCGCTGACCGACCAGGCCATCGCCTACAGCGCCGGCAACCTGACGGAAGAGGCGGTGCGCGGCATGCTGGGCACCATCGACCAGCGCCACCTCGTCCGGCTCCTGGACGCGATCCGGGCGGGCGACGGCGCGGCGGTGGTGGGCGTCGCCGACGAGCTCGCGGCGCGGAGCCTGTCGTACGGCGGCGCGCTGGCAGACCTGGCGGTCATGCTCTCCCGCATGGGCATCGCGCAGCGGGTTCCGTCGGCCTTGTCCGAGGACGACCCGTTGTCGGGCGAAATCCTGCGACTGGCGGGGCAGTTCAGCGCCGACGAGATCAATTTGTTCTATTCCATCGCCGTCCATAGCCGCGCCGAGCTGGCATTGGCTCCGGACGAGTACGCCGGCTTCGTGATGGCCTGCCTGCGCATGCTCGCATTTACCACCGATCCCCAGTCGGAGGAAAACGGCACGCTCTCGGCCCCGCCGCGCTCGGCTGCATTGAAGGTGTCCCCCGCCGCGGCCGCGACCGTGGCCGCGGCGCCTGCTGCCAAGCCGTCCGCCCCGGTGGGGGCCGCGCGGCCGTCGGCGGCCGCCGAGGCGTTGGCCGCTGCCCGGAGCATGTCGACCGCCGGGCGCCAACGCGGGCAGGCCGCCGGCCCGCCCGCTGCGCCGGCCCCCGGTGCCGCGCCGCGCACGCCCCGCGGCGAAGCGCCGGATGCGGTCCCGGCGGCCGGGGCGCGCGGGGGCGAGCCGGCGGCACGCGCCGAGCCCGAGCAGCCCGCTTCATCTGCGCAGGGCCAGGCCGCTGCTGCGCCCCGCGCCCATGCGGTGGCCCCGGCCTCCGAGCCCCAGGCGGGGATCGAACTCAACGAGCCCTGGCCGGTTTTGGCGGCCAGGCTGCCCATCAAAGGCCTTGCCGCCCAATTGGCCCAGCAAAGCGAGTGGGTGGGGGTGGAAGGCCATACCATCGTGTTGCGCGTGGCGACCCGCGCCCTGGCTGAAAGTGCGGGGGTCGAGCGCTTGCGCAGCGTGCTGGAGGCGCACTTCGGCACGCCAGTTCGGCTGCGTTTCGAGATCGGCCACACCGGCGACGCGACGGCGTTCGCGGTGGCCGAGGCCGAGCGCCAGGCGCGGCAGCAGGCCGCCGAGCAGGCCATCATGAACGATCCCTTCGTCCGGGATCTTCTCGATCAGTTCGGCGGCCAGATCGTCCCGGACTCCATACGCCCCGTATCCCCCGAACCCAAACAAGGAACTTCATCATGATGAAAGGACAGCTTGCCGGCCTGATGCGCCAGGCGCAGCAAATGCAGGAAAACATGAAAAAGGCCCAGGAGGCGCTGGCCGAGATGCTGGTGGAAGGCGCATCGGGCGGCGGTCTGGTGAAGGTGACCATGTCGTGCCGCCACGACGTCAAGCGGGTCGAGATCGACCCCAGCCTGCTGGCTGACGACAAGGACATGCTCGAAGACCTCGTGGCCGCGGCGTTCAACGACGCCTTGCGCAAGGCCGAGGCCGCCAGCCAGGAAAAAATGGCCTCGCTGACGGCCGGGTTGCCCCTGCCGCCGGGCATGAAGCTGCCTTTCTAAGCGGGGATCCATGGCCGCCGACAAATTCGTCGGGCCGGCGCCGCTGTCGGTGCTGGTCGATGCACTCAAGCGCCTTCCCGGCGTGGGCGCCAAGTCGGCCCAGCGCATGGCCTACCATTTGTTGCAGCACGATCCGCACGGCGCGCGCCTGCTCAGCCAGGCCCTGGTGGATGCGGTCTCCCGGCTGCGCCACTGCGCGCGCTGCAACACCTTTACCGAATCCGAGATCTGCGAGACCTGCGCCAACCCGCGGCGCGATGCCTCCCTGCTGTGCGTGGTCGAAACGCCGGCCGACCAAAACATGATCGAGGCGAGCCACAGCTACAACGGCCTGTATTTCGTGCTGATGGGTCGGCTCTCGCCGATCGAAGGGGTGGGGCCGAATGAAATCGGGTTCGACCGCCTCATCGAGCGGGCCACGGACGGTCAGGTCAAGGAAGTCATCCTGGCGACCAATTTCACGACCGAGGGCGAGACGACCGCGCATTATCTGGCCGAGGCCCTGCGCGCCCGGGGCCTGGGCGTCACGCGGCTGGCGCGGGGGGTGCCGGCGGGCAGCGAACTGGAGTACGTGGACGCCGGGACTATCGCCTGGGCGCTGATGGACCGGCGGGCACCGTAGCCGCGGTGCCCGCCCGGGGCCAACCGGCGCGGGCTCGCCTCGTGGCGGGTCAGTAGTGAGGCGGGATTTCGTCGCGCAGGCTGCGCGGCGCGCCAGGCACCGCCGCATCGGCTATCTGCTTGCGCAGGGCCGACAGCTCGCGCGCCAGTTGCTCGATCTGTTGCTGTTGGCGAAAAACGGTCTGGTTGAGACGGTCCAGTAGGTCTTCCGCGAAGCCTGCCTTGATTTCCAGCTCAGTCAGCCGCCGTTCGATGTCGGATGTCGTCATGCGTTCGTGAGTCCGTTCATCCGCGCGCTTGCTCGATGATGGCGTCCAGGCGGACGGCGTCCGCGGCGAATACGCGTATGCCCTCGGCCAGTTTTTCGGTCGCCATGGCGTCCTCGTTCAATTGGGTGCGGAACGCGACCTCGGAGACGTCCGCGCGAGGGATGTCGGCGGCCTGGGCCAGCTCAGGCGTCAACCTGGCCGGCACGTCGCCCTGCGCGCCTTCCAGCTCGGCCAGCAGCTCGGGGCTGATCGTGAGCAGGTCGCAGCCTGCCAGGGCGAGGATCTGGCCGGTGTTGCGGAAGCTGGCGCCCATGATTTCGGTGGCGATGCCGTGCTTCTTGTAGTACTGGTAGATGCGGGTGACCGACTGCACGCCAGGATCGTTCGCGCCGCCGTATTTCGCCTCGTCCCATTGTGCGCCCAGCGCCCTTTTGTGCCAATCGTAGATGCGGCCGACGAAAGGCGAGATGAGCTGGACCGCCGCGTCGGCGCAGGCCGCCGCCTGGACGAGGGAGAAAAGCAGCGTCATGTTGCAGCGTATGCCCTCCGACTGCAGGACGCGTGCAGCCTGGATGCCTTCCCAGGTAGAGGCGATCTTGATCAGCACCCGTTCGCGGGGTATGCCGGCGGCCTCGTAGCAAGCGATAATGGAGCGCGCGCGTTCGATCGTGGCGCGGGTGTCGAAGGACAACCGGGCGTCCACCTCGGTCGAAACCCGGCCGGGTACGATGCCCAGGATTTCGATGCCGAAGGCCACGAGCAGCCGGTCCATCAATTCTGCTGCCGATGCACTGCGGAAATCGCGGACGGTGCGCTCCAGCAGCGGGCGGTAGGCCTCTTTTTGTACCGCCTTGAGGATGAGCGACGGGTTCGTGGTCGCGTCGGTGGGGCGGAAGGCCCGCATGGCTTCGAAATCGCCGGTGTCGGCCACCACGACCGTATGGCGCCTCAGGGATTCAAGCTGGTTGGACACGGTTCCTCCGTTAGTTCTTGTTCCATGGGTTATAATTGTAAGGTTTGACGTTCACATTTCACGTCCTTCCCTAGCGCGTACCCACTCTGCTGCCATGGCAGACCCGCCCGCCCGCGCGTTTCCCTTGCGTGGGCGACTCAGCGGTGCCGCGAATGACCAGGCAAAGCCGGCTAGCCGTCAACCGCACCAGCCCAGCGCAAGCGCGGCTGCGCGCGAGCGGCCGAGGCGGCTGCGGCGCCCGTTGGCGTACCCTCGGGAGGAGGACTCGACTCGGAGATTCTCTCTTGCTGCCGTCTCTCTTTCCCGAGACTACTCCCGCGATACTGGCGCTTGCCGACGGCACGATCTTTCGTGGCACGTCCATCGGCGCGCCGGGGCATGCCGTGGGCGAAGTCGTATTCAATACCGCCATCACAGGGTATCAGGAGATCCTGACGGATCCCAGCTACAGCCGCCAGATCGTAACGCTTACTTACCCGCACATCGGCAACGTCGGGATCAATGACGAAGACCGCGAAGCGGCCAAGATCCATGCCGCCGCCCTGGTGGTGCGCGACTATTCCTTGATCGTCTCGAACTTCCGCGCGCAGCGCTCGCTGTCGGAATATCTGGTCGAGCAGAACGTGGTGGGCATCGCCGGGATCGACACCCGCAAGCTTACCCGCATCCTGCGCGACCAAGGCGCCCAGAATGGCTGCGTGTACGTGGGCAGCGACGAGCAGGAGGCCCTGCGGCTGGCGCGCGAGTTTCCCGGCATGTCGGGGCTGGACCTGGCCAAGGTGGTCTCGGTCGGGGAGTCCTTTGAGTGGGGCGAGGGCGTATGGAAACTGGGAGCCGGCCATGCGCCCAGGGGCGACGGTCGTTTCCACGTCGTGGCCTATGACTTCGGCGTGAAGTGGAACATCCTGCGCCTGCTGGTCGACCGCGGCTGCCGCGTGACCGTGGTGCCCGCCCAGACGCCGGTGGCGGACGTGCTTGCGCTGAACCCCGACGGCGTGTTCCTGGCCAACGGCCCTGGCGATCCCGAGCCCTGCGACTATGCCATCGAGGCCGCGCGCGTCTGCCTCGAGCGCAAGATCCCGCTGTTCGGCATCTGCCTGGGACACCAGATCATGGGGTTGGCGGTGGGCGCGAAGACGCTCAAGATGAAGCTGGGGCACCACGGCGCCAACCACCCGGTCAAGGACGTCACCACCGGCCGGGTGTTCATTACCAGCCAGAACCACGGCTTTGCCGTCGATCCCGCGACCTTGCCGGCCAATGCGCGCGTCACGCACGTGTCGCTGTTCGACGGTTCGCTGCAGGGCTTCGAATTGACCGATCGCCCTGCGTTCTGCTTCCAGGGCCATCCCGAGGCCAGCCCCGGCCCGCACGACATCATCGAGCTGTTCGATCGGTTCGCGCACCTGATGCAAAACAGCAAAGGATGAACTCACTCCTGCGCGCTTCTTTCTCTCCCGTAGGGGTGGTGCCGGCGGAGCGGCGAGGCCGCATCCGCGGCACGCCAAGCAGGCCGCACCGGCGTCAGGCCTCTCGCTTCCCGAAGCGCGTCGAACAACAAGGTTGACCGTACCATCATGCCCAAGCGTACAGATATTCAAAGCATTCTCATCATCGGCGCAGGCCCGATCGTCATCGGCCAGGCGTGCGAGTTCGACTACTCCGGCGCGCAGGCCTGCAAGGCGCTGAAGGCCGAGGGGTACAAGGTGATCCTGGTCAACAGCAATCCGGCCACGATCATGACGGACCCGGAGACGGCCGACGTCACCTACATCGAGCCGATCACCTGGCAGGTGGTGGAAAAAATCATCGAGAAGGAGCGTCCCGACGCGCTGCTGCCCACCATGGGCGGACAGACCGCGCTCAACTGCGCGCTGGATCTCGACCGCCACGGGGTGCTGGCCAAGTATGGCGTCGAATTGATCGGCGCCAACGCGGAAGCCATCGAGAAGGCCGAGGATCGCCAGAAGTTCAAGGAAGCGATGACCCGCATCGGCCTGGAGTCGGCCAAGTCGGGCGTGGCGCATTCCATGGACGAAGCCTGGGAAGTGCAGCGCCGCATCGCCGAAGAGACCGGCTCCAGCGGTTTCCCGGTGGTGATCCGCCCGAGCTTTACGCTGGGCGGGACGGGCGGGGGCATTGCCTACAACGCCGAGGAGTTCGAGACCATCTGCCGCCGCGGCCTGGAAGCTTCGCCCACGAGCGAACTCCTGATCGAGGAGTCGCTCGTCGGCTGGAAAGAGTTCGAGATGGAGGTCGTGCGCGACAAGGCCGACAACTGCATCATCGTTTGCTCGATCGAGAACCTCGACCCCATGGGCATCCATACGGGCGACTCGATCACCGTCGCGCCCGCCCAGACGCTGACGGACAAAGAGTACCAGCTGATGCGCAACGCCTCGCTCGCGGTGCTGCGCGAGATCGGCGTCGACACGGGCGGTTCGAACGTGCAGTTCGCGGTCAATCCGGCCAATGGCCGCATGATCGTGATCGAGATGAACCCGCGCGTGTCGCGTTCGTCGGCGCTGGCTTCCAAGGCCACGGGCTTCCCCATCGCCAAGGTCGCGGCCAAGCTCGCCGTCGGCTATACGCTGGACGAGCTGCGCAACGACATCACCGGCGGCGCCACCCCGGCTTCGTTCGAACCCACCATCGACTACGTCGTCACCAAGGTGCCGCGGTTCGCGTTCGAGAAATTCCCGCAGACCGATGCGCACCTCACCACGCAGATGAAATCGGTGGGCGAGGTGATGGCCATCGGCCGGACCTTCCAGGAATCGTTCCAGAAGGCGCTGCGCGGCTTGGAGGTCGGCGTGGACGGCCTGAACCAGAAGACCACGGACCGCGAGCGCATCGAGGTCGAACTGGGCGAGCCTGGGCCGGAACGCATCTGGTACGTGGGCGACGCGTTCGCGCAGGGCTTCACGCTGGAAGAGGTGCATGCGCTGACCCACATCGACCCGTGGTTCCTGGCGCAGATCAAGGAAATCGTCGACATCGAGCTTGCGCTGGAGAAAAAAACGCTGGCCGACCTCGACCGCAATACCCTGTGGCAGTTGAAGCGCAAGGGATTCTCCGATCGCCGCCTTGCGTACCTGCTCGACACGACGGAAACCGAGGTGCGCAAGCTGCGCCACCAATTCAACGTGCGTCCGGTCTACAAGCGGGTGGATACGTGCGCGGCCGAGTTCGCCACGCACACCGCCTACATGTACTCCACGTATGAAGAGGAGTGCGAGGCCAATCCGAGCGACCGCAAGAAAATCATCGTGCTGGGCGGCGGCCCCAACCGGATCGGGCAGGGCATCGAGTTCGATTACTGCTGCGTGCACGCGGCCATGGCGTTGCGCGAAGACGGGTACGAGACCATCATGGTCAACTGCAACCCGGAAACCGTCTCCACCGACTACGACACGTCCGACCGACTCTATTTCGAGCCCCTGACCCTCGAGGACGTGCTCGAGATCGTCGAGAAGGAAAAACCCGTCGGCATGATCGTCCAGTACGGTGGCCAGACGCCACTGAAGCTGGCCAAGGCGCTGGAGGCCAACGGCGTGCCCATCATCGGCACCAGCCCGGAATCCATCGACATCGCAGAAGACCGCGAGCGGTTCCAGAAGCTGCTCCAAAAGCTCGGCCTGCGCCAGCCGCCCAACCGCACGGCGCGCACCGAAGCGGAGGCGCTGGCCCTTGCCCAGGAAATCGGCTATCCGCTGGTGGTGCGCCCCAGCTACGTGCTGGGCGGCCGCGCGATGGAAATCGTGCATGAGCAGAAGGACCTCGAGCGCTACATGCGCGAGGCCGTCAAGGTCAGCAACGATTCGCCGGTGCTGCTCGACCGCTTCCTGAACGATGCGATCGAGGTGGACGTCGATTGCCTGTCGGACGGCAAGCGCGTGTTCATCGGTGGCGTGATGGAGCACATCGAGCAGGCCGGCGTCCATTCCGGCGACTCGGCGTGCTGCTTGCCGCCGTACTCGCTGTCTGCCGAGCTCATCGAGGAAATCAAGCGCCAGACCGGATTGATGGCGCGTGCGCTGAACGTGGTCGGCCTGATGAATGTCCAGTTCGCGATCCAGCAGGGAACGGTGTACGTGCTGGAGGTCAACCCGCGCGCCTCGCGGACCGTGCCGTACGTCTCCAAGGCGACGTCGCTGCCGCTGGCCAAGATCGGCGCTCGCGCCATGGCCGGCCGCTCGCTCGACGAACAGGGCTTGGGCAGCGAGATCACGCCCAAGTATTTCTCGGTCAAGGAGGCCGTGTTCCCGTTCGTCAAGTTCCCGGGAGTGGATACCATTCTCGGGCCCGAGATGAAGTCTACCGGCGAGGTGATGGGCGTGGGTTATAGCTTCGGCGAAGCCTTCGTGAAGTCACAATTGGCCGCGAGCGTGCGCCTGCCCGACGATGGCACGGCATTCATCAGCGTCAAGAACGAAGACAAGGGCAAGATCATCGCCGTTGCGCGCGGCCTGCACGCGCTGGGCTTCTCGCTGGTGGCAACGCGCGGCACCGCTGCGGCCATCGAAGCGGCGGGCATCCCGGTGAAGGTCGTGAACAAGGTCACGGAGGGGCGTCCCAACATCGTGGACATGGTCAAGAACGGCGAGATTTCGCTCGTGATCAACACGGTGGAAGAGCGCCGCAATGCCATTGCGGACTCCCGCGCCATCCGGACCTCGGCGCTGGCTTCGCGCGTCACCTACTACACCACGGTGGCGGGCGCGTGGGCAGCGGTCGAAGGCATGCAGTACATGCGCCAGGGGGCCGGCCTGCAGGTCTACTCGCTGCAGGAGCTGCACCGCTCGGTGGCGTAGTCGCCACCCGCCCAGGCCGCCCTCCGGCATGGGGGGCGGCCTGCGCAGGCTTAGGCCCCGTCTTCGGGAGAGGACGTCGACCGATCCTGTCCGGACTCAGGGTTGCGCAAAATGGACGGCCGTTGTGCCGTCCATTTTTGCAGGAGCTCGTGCGCCGTTTGGCGTCCGCCGAGGCCGAACGCCAGCGCGCATGCCACGGCGGCGGCGCCCAGGATCAGGCCGAAGGCCAGGTTGACGATCTCATTGGCCAACCCCATGAACCGCAAGCCGATCGCGACCGCCAGCGCGATGATGGCGTACTTCAGCACGGAGGGAAGGCCGCTTTCGCCCACGGAGTCGCCGACGATGCGTGCAACGATGCGCCCCATGATCACGCCGACGAGGATGATGACGCTGCCGAAGACGACCTGCCCGCCGAGCTCGGTGACCTCTGTCAGCAAGACGGCGACGGTGTCGAAATTCAACAGGCGGGCGGCTTCGATCGCGGCGAACAGCATGATGGCGATCAAAGCCACCGTGGCTGCCACCGAGGACGGGGCGGGCGATGAGCCGAATACGCCCAGGCTCGACAGGGCGCGGTCAAAGCCCAGCGAGGCGAGCGTGTTGGCGATCAGCTGGCGTACCCACTGGGCGATGACGAAGGCAATGGCGAGCAGCAGTGCCGCGGCCACGATTCGCGGAATGGCGGCGAGCACCGTCTCCAGCACGGTCACGGTAGGCGTGACGATGGAGGTGATCCCCAGGGTTTGCAGCGCCGCGATCGACACCGGAATAATGATGAGCGTGAAGACGATGGCGCCGCATGCCCGGATCAGCGATTCCGCGCATCGGTTGTCGCCCTCTGCGGCTTGGGTAGGCTTGCACAGCCCGAGCCGCGTCCCGATGCGGTCGAAGTGGATGGCGCCCAATGCCGTCTCGACGATGTTGCGCGCGATCTTGGCGAAGATCAGGCCCACGATGAAGATGAGCGCCGCGCCGATCAGTTGGGGGGCGTACGAGAATACTTCGTGGGTCAGGGCCCGGATGGGGTCCATGGCCTGGTCCAGGCCGAGGGGCTCCATGGCGACGACCAGGCCCACCAGCCATACGAGCCAATAAGCCAGCGTGCCCAGCGATTCAGCCAGCGTGGGCCCGGGGCGGGGGGTGGCCCGGGCAACGAACGGCAGCGCGCCGACGGCGCGCACTACGGCCCATTTGATTCCACGGGCCGCAAAATGCGTGACGACCAGGATGACGATCGCCAACAATATGCGTGGCCCCCACGCCGTGAATTGATCGCGCAGGTAGCCGATACGCGGTGGATTGTCGAACATGGTTGCACTCCTCTGATCGTTATCCGTAAGGTATGAACCGCATATTCAGAATAGAGTAGGGACTCCGTCATGCCAACCGCGGGATGTGCTTAGGCCCGGCGCGTAGGACTCGCTCGAATGCCTTGGCCGGCCGGTGGGGCCGGGCGTTCGGTAGGCGTTTCAGGGTTATCCCTTGGGTATCAAAGGGTAATGTTTGGCCGGGGGCGCTTGCACGTTCTGCCGAGTTTTCGGACAATCTACCCAGATCGCCCCGGTTCCTGATCGAACCGGGGTTTTATTTTTCTTTTCCTCCCGCCCTCTTGCGCCCCCCGCCTTAGACGCGGGGCGGGCGCAGCGAGTGCCGGCGGGAGGCATTCCACACCAGACGTAAAAAGGAAGTACACATGGCTGCTATTCCGCTGACCGTGCGCGGTGCCGAGCGCCTGAAACAAGAGCTGCACCGTTTGAAGACGGTGGAGCGTCCCGCAGTGATCAACGCCATCGCGGACGCCCGTGCGCAAGGAGACCTCTCCGAGAATGCCGAATACGACGCCGCCAAGGAAAAACAGGGCTTCATCGAGGGCCGCATCCAGGAGCTCGAGGCCAAGCTGTCGAATGCGCAGATCATCAATCCCGCCGAGCTCGATGCCGAAGGCCGCATCGTCTTCGGCGCGACGGTGGACTTGGAGGATCTCGAAACCGGCGAACGCGTGACCTACCAGGTGGTGGGCGACGATGAGGCAGACATACGCGCCAACCTCATCTCTATTTCCAGCCCGATCGCCCGCGCGCTGATCGGGAAATCGGCAGGCGACGTCGCCGAAGTCCAGGCCCCGTCCGGCGTCCGGGAATACGAAATCCTCGACGTGCGCTACGAATGAGGCGCATGCGGGAGAGCGCGTAACGATGGCGACGCTGGTACGGCTGGTAGCCGCGCTGTGGTGCGGCACGCTCTGGGCGGTGGGGGGCTTGGTCGTGCCCCTGCTCTTTGCCCAGTTGGAACCCATGCGGGCGGCTGCGACGGCCGGGTCGCTGTTTCGGCTGTTGGCCTACGGGGGATTGCTGGCCGCGCTGGCGATGCTGCTGCTCGACCGGATTGGCGGCGGACTTCCGCTCGGCGCGCGGGGAAGGCGCACCGTCCTGCTCATGGCGGTAGGCGTGGGAGTCGGATACTTCGGTGCCCGACCCGTCATGGATTATGGCCGGGCCTTGATGGCCGCCGGCCAGGCCGTTCCCGCATGGGCGGATTTCGGGACCTGGCACGGGGTATCGAGCGTGCTCTACTTCTTGGTGGCCGTCTTGGCCTTGCGGCTGGTGGCAGTGGTGCGCTGAGCGCCGGCGGCTGGCCGTACGCGCCCGCGGGCGCCGGCCCGCAGCGAGAGCGCGCTTCCGGAGCGCTTGGCCGCGGGGGTGCGCGCCGCTCCCAGCGTCGAACCCAGCCCGCCGGGGCGCTTGGGCGCCGCCTTGCGGGCTGCGCCGCGGCGGGAGCCGGTTTCCTCCCGGGTGGAGGGCCGGGCAGGCTTGTCGCTGCCCAGGTAGCGCTCCCTGGCCGTCATCGGGCCTTCGCGCTCGCGCCCAGGACGCTCGCTGCGCCCACGGGCGGGGGCGGACTTGCCGGCTACCGCCAGTTTTTTGGGCACGTAGGCTTCGTTGCCCTTGCGCGCGCCCGTGCCGAGCTCGCTCGCGTCGGACTTGCCCTTGCGCCCGCCGAGCAGCGAGGAGGCGTCCGGATCGCGTTCGGTGGGCCGGTACAGGATGAAGATCTTGCCCAGGTGGTGCACCGGGGCGCAGGAGAGCTCCTCGCAGATCCGGTAGAGCAGTTCGTCGCGCGCGGCGCGGTCTTCGCCTCCCGCCCGGACCTTGATCAGGCCGTGGGCCGCGAGATTGCGGTCGATTTCTTGGAGTACGGAGTCGCTCAGCCCCTTGTCGCCAATGAGGACGACGGGCTTGAGCGGGTGGGCAGCGGCCCGCAGGGCGCTGCGCAGTTGGGAATTGAGGTCAAGGACTGGCATTTCCAGATTGTACGGGAGGCCGGGGCGGGGCGGGATGCCTGGGCCGCAGTATGCTCCCCTTATTGGCGGCTTGCCCGCATTTCATATCGGATTTACCACAGACGGACCCAGGAAACTGGGCAACTATGGCAAAGAACAAATTTTCGAAGAATTGGCTGCACCAGCACATCAACGATCCTTATGTGAAGCTGGCGCAGCAGAAGGGCTACCGGGCGCGGGCGGCTTTCAAGCTCATCGAGATCCTGGATACCGAGAAACTCCTGAAGCCGGGAGACGTGGTGATCGACCTCGGGTCCGCGCCGGGGAGTTGGTCCCAGGTGGTGCGCGAGCGCTTGGCCGGCCCCGGGGGAACGATTCGGGGACGGATCATCGCGCTGGACCTGCTGCCCATGGAGCCGGTCGCCGGCGTGGAGTTCATCCAGGGGGATTTTCGCGAGGAAGACGTGCTGCGCCAGCTCGAGTCGCTGCTGGGGAACCAGCCGGTGGATCTTGTGATTTCGGACATGGCTCCCAATCTATCCGGCGTGGGTGTCGCGGACGCCGCCCGGATCCAGCACGTGTGCGACCTGGCGCGGGAGTTCGCCCAGGAGCACCTCAAGCCGGACGGCGCCCTCATCGTGAAGGCTTTTCATGGGAGCGGCTTTTCCCAGATCGTGCAGAGTTTCAAGCAGACGTTCCGACGCGTGGTGGAGCGCAAGCCCAAGGCGTCGCGCGACAAATCTGCCGAAACTTTCCTCGTCGGGGCCGGGCTGAAGTTTCCCCGCGGCGGACAATAGTAGAATCGGACTTAGTGTCCGATCGGGCCGGATTTTCCGGCAGGTCGACCGATCGGCAATCCAAGTAGGAGATCGACCTTGAACAACATGTTCTCCAAAGTCGCGGTCTGGATGGTAATCGCGTTCGTACTGTTTACCGTCTTCAAACAGTTCGAAGGCCGCACCCGCCCGCAGGACACCGTGTCCTATTCCCAATTCATGGAAGAGGCCAAGGCGGGCCGTATCCGGAAAGTCGACATCCAGGGAGACGTCTTGAACGTCACGCCCACCGAGGGCCGTCCCTATACCATCACGTCTCCCGGCGATCTCTGGCTGGTCAGCGACCTGATGAAGTATGGCGTCGAAGTCTCGGGCAAGGCCAAGGAGGAGCCGTCGCTCTTCATGAGCATATTCGTCTCCTGGTTCCCGATGCTGTTGCTGATCGGCGTCTGGATATTCTTCATGCGGCAGATGCAGGGCGGCGGCCGTGGTGGCGCGTTCAACTTCGGCAAGTCCCGCGCCCGCATGCTGGACGAGAATTCCAACACCGTCACCTTTGCCGATGTCGCCGGGTGTGACGAGGCCAAGGAAGACGTGCAGGAGCTGGTGGATTTCCTGCGCGATCCGTCCAAGTTCCAGAAGCTGGGTGGCCGCATCCCGCGCGGCGTGCTGATGGTCGGTTCGCCCGGAACCGGCAAGACGCTGCTGGCGCGCGCCATCGCCGGCGAGGCCAAGGTGCCGTTCTTCAGCATCTCCGGCTCGGATTTCGTCGAAATGTTCGTGGGCGTGGGCGCGGCCCGGGTGCGCGACATGTTCGAGACCGCGAAGAAGCACGCCCCCTGCATCATCTTCATCGATGAGATCGACGCGGTCGGGCGCCAGCGCGGCGCGGGCCTGGGCGGCGGCAACGACGAGCGCGAACAGACGCTGAACCAGATGCTGGTGGAAATGGACGGTTTCGAAACCGGCCAAGGCATCATCGTGATCGCCGCGACCAACCGTCCCGACGTGCTGGATCCAGCCTTGTTGCGCCCCGGCCGCTTCGACCGCCAGGTCGTGGTGCCGCTACCCGACATTCGCGGCCGCGAGCAGATCCTGAAGGTCCACATGCGCAAAGTGCCGGTTTCGTCCGACGTGGACGCCACTGTCCTGGCGCGCGGTACGCCCGGCTTTTCCGGCGCCGACCTGGCCAACCTGGTAAACGAGGCGGCCCTGTTCGCCGCCCGCCGCAACGGCCGCACCGTGGACATGCTGGACTTCGAGAAGGCCAAGGACAAGATCATCATGGGCGCCGAGCGCCGCTCCATCGTCATGCCCGAGGAGGAGCGCCGCAACACCGCCTATCACGAGTCCGGCCATGCGATCGTCGCCAAGATGCTGCCCAAGACGGATCCGGTGCACAAGGTCACCATCATCCCGCGTGGCCGCGCGCTCGGCGTCACCATGCAGCTGCCCGAGAGCGATCGCTACAGCATGGACAAGGAGCGCATGCTCAACACCATCGCTGTGCTGTTCGGCGGGCGCATCGCGGAAGAACTGTTCATGAACCAGATGACCACGGGGGCCTCGAACGACTTCGAGCGGGCCACCCAGATCGCGCGCGACATGGTCACCCGCTATGGCATGACCGATACGCTGGGCCCCATGGTCTATGCGGAAAATGAGGGCGAGGTGTTCCTGGGCCGCAGCATCACCAAGACGACCCAGGTGTCGGAGGCGACCATGCAAAAGGTCGACGCCGAGATCCGCCGCATCATCGACGAACAGTACGCCGTCGCGCGCAAGATCCTCGAGGAGAACCGCGACAAGGTCGAGGCGATGGCCAAGGCCTTGCTCGAGTGGGAAACCATCGACGCCGACCAGATCAACGACATCGTCGAGGGCCGTCCGCCGCGTCCGCCCAAGACCTCTGATTCGGCGAACACGCCGCCGAACACGCCGCCCAGCCCTGGCGGGGTGGCGCAGAACGCGACGGCTCCGGCATAGTCGGGCCTGCGCGGCCCGCGGCGTATCTCCACGCCACGGGGAATCGTTAGTTTGACGGGCGGCCTGAGGGCCGCCCTTCCTGTTTCCGGCTCCTGATAGCGGGAAGTTTGCATGCAGCGTTTTTCATCTTCCGCCGGGGCTCGAGCCGTCGGCAGCGATACCACGGGTGAGTTGGCCTCTCCATCCGGCGTCCACGCGGCGCCGCGCCGGCAGGTGCGCTGCGGCCGTTTCACCCTGGACCTCTCGCGTCCCCGGATCATGGGCATCGTCAACGTGACGCCTGATTCGTTTTCGGATGGCGGGCGCCACCTGGCGCCCGATGCGGCCATTGCCCATGCGCGCCGGTTGATCGACGAAGGGGCGGACATCCTGGACATCGGGGGCGAGTCCACGCGGCCGGGGGCCGAGCCCGTGCCGCTGGAGGAAGAGCTCGCCCGGCTGCTGCCGCTGATCGAGGCGCTGCGGGATAGCGGCGTGCCGTTGTCGATCGATACCTTCAAGCCCGCCGTGATGCGGGCAGCGATCGAGGCCGGCGCGGACATGATCAACGACATCTACGGCTTCAGGCAGCCCGGTGCGATCGAAGCGGTTGCGGGCTCGGACTGCGGGCTCTGCGTCATGCACATGCAAGGCGAGCCCCGGACCATGCAGCAGGCGCCCGCGTATGCGGACGTGGCGGGAGAGGTCGGCGCCTTCCTGCGGGAGCAGGCACAGCGGCTGGAGGCGGCGGGCGTGGATCCGGGCCGGATCTGCCTCGATCCCGGCTTCGGGTTCGGCAAGACCACGGCTCACAACTACGACTTGTTGCGTAGTTTGCCGACTATCGGAGCCCTGGGTTATCCGCTTTTAATCGGCGTATCGCGCAAGACCATGATAGGCGCGGTGACGGGCAGGCCAGTCGGGGAGCGGCTTGCCGGCAGCATTGCGGCGGCGCTCGCCGCCGTCGCCCGCGGCGCCGCCATCGTGCGGGTCCACGACGTCGCCGCCACGGTCGATGCGCTCAAGGTATGGCAGGCCGTGCAAGTTGGGGACGCGTGAGGGCGGACGCTGCAACGCGCGGCGAGATTGACGGAGCCACCAATGATGGCAGGAAAACGGGAATATTTCGGAACCGACGGCATACGCGGCAAGGTTGGGTCCCGCGTGATCAATGCCGAATTCGCCCTGCGCCTCGGCTACGCCGCGGGCGTGGTGCTGACCGCCGACCACAGGGAGGGCGGGCGCCCCATCGTCCTCATTGGCAAGGATACGCGCATATCGGGGTATATGCTGGAATCCGCGCTCGAGGCGGGGCTGTCGGCGGCGGGCATTGACGTCTTGCTGGCCGGCCCGCTGCCGACGCCGGCCATCGCCTACTTGACCCGGGCGTTGCGCCTGGCGGCCGGCATCGTGATTAGTGCATCGCACAATCCTTACTACGACAACGGCATCAAGTTTTTCTCCTCCACCGGGATGAAGCTGCCCGACGAGGTCGAGCTGCGCGTCGAAGCGGCGCTGGGCGAGCCCGTCGGCTGCGTGTCGTCGGAGAAGCTGGGCCGGGCCAAGCGCCTGAACGATGCGGCGGGGCGTTACATCGAATTTTGCAAGAGCGGCTTCCCGAGCGACCTCGACCTGTCCGGCTTGAAAATCGTGGTCGATGCCGCGCACGGTGCCGCCTATCACATCGCCCCCAGCGTGTTCGAAGAGCTGGGCGCGACCGTCACGTGCATCGGGTGCGCGCCGAACGGCCTGAACATTAACGACGGGGTGGGGGCAACTCATCTGGATGCCCTGGCCGATGCCGTCGTGGCGCAAAAGGCAGACCTCGGCATCGCGCTGGACGGGGACGCCGATCGCTTGTTGATGGTGGACGCCAGCGGCCGGCGTTACAACGGCGATGAGCTGCTGTACGTCATCGTCGCCGATCGCCTGCGCCAGGGGCCGGTCGCCGGGGTGGCCGGCACGCACATGACCAACCTCGCCTTCGAGCGCCGCATGCATGAGCTCGGCATTCCCTTTGGCCGCGCAGAGGTGGGCGACCGCTACGTCTTGGCCATGCTCCAGAATCGCGGCTGGCTGTACGGGGGAGAGAGTTCGGGGCACCTGATCTGCCTGGATCGGCACACCACGGGCGACGGCATCGTGGCTGCGCTGCAAATCCTTGCCGCTATGCAGCGTCAGGGCAGGGCTCTCCCGGAACTGTTGGACGGATTGCATTTGCTTCCCCAGAAGCTCGTGAACGTTCCGTTGGAGCCCGGCCTGAATTGGCGCAGCCACGAAGGGCTCGCGCGGGCGAGGCAGGAGGTCGAGCAGCGGCTCAACGGGAAGGGCCGCGTCCTGATCCGGGCGTCGGGCACCGAGCCCAAGCTGCGCCTGATGGTGGAGGCCGTGGACGAAGCGGTGGTCGACGTTTGCCTGGACGCCCTGTCGGCCAGCTTGCGCTAGCGGCCGCTCACGCAGTCGGCCTGCCTCGGCGCCCTTGCAGCGATCGCGGGTTTTCGTAAGCAGGCGTTTCCGTCACGGCAGGAGTATTGTGTTGCCGTCATGGTGCCGTCATTATTCTGTCAATGACGTGAAACGCACAGCATCGACACTCGACTCACCTGTCAAGGAGTGTGCATATGCTCGAATTCACCCGCATCGAAGCGTGTCGAGGGGGCGCCGACGCGCTTGATGACGGTACCCAGACCCCCGCCCTGGCTGTCGGGTTGGCGCGTTCCTGGGACGAAGTGCGGCAAGCCCAGCGCCTGCGCTATGAAGTCTTTACCGAGGACATGGGGGCCGTGTTTCCGACCGCCTGCGACGGCATCGACGAAGACCGGTTCGACCCCTGGTGCGAGCATTTGATCGTGCGGGACCTCGATAACGACCGGGTCGTCGGCACCTACCGCATCCTCGGTCCGGAGCAGGCACGCCTGGCCGGGGGCTATTATTCCGAATCCGAATTCGATCTCGCGGGGCTCGCCCCCATCCGCAACGAGCTGGTCGAATTCGGCCGCTCCTGCACGCACCGGGACTACCGCAGCGGTGCCGTGATCATGCTGCTGTGGTCCGGATTGGCGGAATTCCTGCGCCGTTCGGGCCACCGCTACGTGTTCGGCTGCGCGAGCGTGAGCCTGCGCGACGATGGCGCAACCGCCGCCGGCGTATATCGTTCGGTGGCTTCGCACATCGAGGCGGCGCGGGAGCTGCGCGTGCGGCCCCTGCATCGGCTGCCCGTCGAGCGCCTCGATTGCAACCTGCCCACGCGCGTGCCGCCGCTCATCAAGGGGTATCTCAAGGCGGGCGCCCGCGTGTGTGGCGAGCCCGCGTGGGACGCTGACTTCAATACCGCCGACTTTCCCATGCTGTTATCCATCGATGCACTGGATAACCGCTATAGGCGGCACTTCGGGCTTGAATCGCAGGGGACGAGGCGGTCGTAACCGCGTTGCGGCCTCGAGTGGAGCCCTGCGCCGTCTCCTGGCCCGTGGGTCGGACTGTCACGGTCATGTCATATTTGCTCAGTAATCTGCCTGCGTAGTGAGTTCTCCTTCACGAACGCAGAGGATCTGCAAATGTTGACTTCCTTATTCAAGCGAGTTTCGGTGGGTGTCGCGCTGGGCGTTGCCGCATGGTCGGTGCACGCCGCCGGCATCACCGGTGCGGGCGCTTCGTTCCCCTATCCCATCTACGCCAAATGGGCTTCCGACTACAAGGCCGCCACTGGGGTGACCGTGAATTACCAGTCCATCGGTTCGGGTGGCGGGCAGAAGCAGATCATCGCCAAGACGGTGGACTTTGGCGCCTCCGATGACCCGATGAAAGGCGAGGACCTGGCCAAGCATGGGCTGGTGCAGTTTCCGGCCGTGATCGGTGGGATCGTGCCCGTCGTGAACCTGCCGGGCATCCAACCCGGGCAGCTCAAGTTTACGGGGGCGCTCCTGGCAGACATCTTCCTGGGCAAGGTCAAGAAGTGGAACGACGAGGCCATTGCCAAGCTCAACCCGGGCACGACGCTGCCGGCGACAGACATCATCGTGGTGCACCGCTCGGATGGATCGGGCACGACTTTCGGCTGGACCAACTATCTGTCTAAGGTCTCGCCTGAATGGAAGTCCTCGGTGGGCGAGGGCAAGGCCGTGAAATGGCCGGTGGGGCAGGGCGGCAAGGGCAATGAGGGCGTGGCCAACTACGTCAAGCAGCTCCCGGGCGCCATCGGGTACGTGGAGTATGCGTACGCCAAGCAGAACAACCTGGCGCACGGCCAGGTCCAGAACCGGGCAGGAAAGTTCGTGCAGCCCGAGGAGGCAACGTTCGCCGCCGCGGCCGCGAACGCCGACTGGAAGGGTACCCCGGGCATGGGCGTCATCTTGAACGATGAGCCCGGCGACAAGAGCTGGCCCATTACCAGCGCAACCTTCATCCTCATGCATAAAGTGCAGGGCAAGCCTGCCCAAGGCGCCGAGGTGCTGAAGTTCTTCGATTGGGCCTTCAAGAACGGCCGCAGTGCCGCGTCCGCCCTGGACTATGTGGCGTTGCCCGATGCCGTGACGGAACAGATCCGCGCACTGTGGAAGGCCGAGATCAAGGACACCGAGGGCAAGCCGCTGTACTAATGCCTGTCGCCGGGCATGCCCGGCAGAACGGGGCGGGCTCCAAGCGCCCGCCCCGCTTCTTGCGCCGGTGTTCCCCTCATCCGTTTCTCCCTTTCCGGAATTTGCATGAGCGCGGTCCTTGATAACATTGCGGGCGTGATCCGGGGAAAATCGTCCCCCGCAGCCGCCATTACCGAGAACACGCCTGCGATGAAGAAAAACCGTAACGCGACCGTGGACGCGTTGTTCAAACATCTGACGCGGTTTTTCGCGTTTGCCGTGCTGAGCCTGTTGGCGGCCATCTTGAT
This sequence comes from uncultured Pigmentiphaga sp., assembly GCF_937950555.1. Taxonomy (NCBI): domain Bacteria; kingdom Pseudomonadati; phylum Pseudomonadota; class Betaproteobacteria; order Burkholderiales; family Alcaligenaceae; genus Pigmentiphaga; species uncultured Pigmentiphaga sp. Next base: position 121,170 of record NZ_CALFCW010000022.1, read on the forward strand.
CTCGCTCGTGGCGGGTAGCCGGCTCACCCTCGAGAAGTACGGTTTTTCGTTCCTATGGTCCTCGGAATGGGATCCGGTCAACAATGAATACGGCGCGCTGGTGCCCATCGTCGGCACGCTGGTCACCTCGGCCATCGCGCTCCTGGTCGCCGTGCCGGTGTCTTTCGGCATCGCGTTGTTCCTCACCGAACTGGCTCCCGGTTGGCTGCGCCGACCGCTGGGCACCGCCATCGAGATGCTGGCGGCCATTCCCTCCATCATCTACGGCATGTGGGGCCTGTTCGTTTTTGCGCCGCTGTTCAAGCAATACGTCCAACCGTTTCTCATCGCCGTGTTGGGCCATCTTCCGGGAGCGGGCATCCTGTTCCAGGGGCCGGCCTTCGGCATAGGCGTATTCACCGCGGGCATGATTCTGGCGGTGATGATCGTTCCCTTCATCACGGCGGTCATGCGCGACGTGTTCGAGCTCGTGCCTCCCATGCTGAAAGAGTCGGCCTACGGCCTCGGTGCAACCACCTGGGAGGTGGTTTCCCGCGTGGTGTTGCCATTCACCAAGGTCGGGGTCGTCGGCGGCATCATGCTCGGCTTGGGGCGCGCGCTGGGCGAGACCATGGCCGTCACCTTCGTGATCGGCAATGCCTACCGGCTCTCCGGTTCGCTGTTTGCGCCGGGCAACTCGATCGCTTCGGCGCTGGCCAATGAATTCGCCGAAGCCTCGGACGAGGTGCATTTGTCGGCGCTGATCGAACTTGGCCTGATCCTCTTCCTCATCACCACTATCGTGCTTGCCTGCTCGAAGCTGCTATTGATGCGCCTGGCGAAGAACGAAGGGGTCCGGACCTGAGGAGTCGAGATGCCCGTCATTTCCATGCAGAACCCCGTCTACCGCCGTCGCAGGCTGGTCAACAAGGTGATGCTGGCGTTTTCCGCCGCTGCGCTGGTGTTCGGCCTATTCTGGTTGTTCTGGATCATCCTGACCCTGCTCACCAAAGGCGCGGCGGCCATGTCGCTCACGCTATTCACCCAGATTACCCCGCCCCCCGGCGAGGACGGAGGACTGCTCAACGCGTTGCTGGGTAGCGTCATGATGGCCGGCATGGGGACGCTCATCGGTACGCCCATCGGCATCTTGGCGGGCACCTATCTCGCAGAATACGGCGGGCGCGGGTGGCTCGCGCCCACCACGCGCTTCATCAACGACGTGCTGCTGTCCGCGCCCTCCATCGTGATCGGGCTTTTCATCTACAGCGTGTTCGTCGCGCGCCTCCAGCATTTCTCCGGGTGGGCAGGCACGCTGGCCCTGGCGGTCATCGTTATTCCCGTCGTGGTGCGCACGACCGACGACATGCTCAGGCTGGTGCCGAACAGTTTGCGCGAAGCTTGTATTGCCCTGGGGTGCCCCCGGTGGAAGATGATCACCATGGTCTGCTATCGCGCGGCACGGTCCGGCATCATCACCGGCGTGCTGCTCGCGGTGGCGCGCATCTCCGGCGAGACGGCGCCGCTGCTGTTTACCGCACTGAACAACCAGTTCCTGTCGTTCAACATGAACGCGCCCATGGCCAACCTGCCGGTCACGATCTTCCAGTTCGCGATGAGCCCGTTCGCCGACTGGCAGCGGCTGGCCTGGGCAGGCGCGGCGCTGATCACGCTGCTCGTGCTGGCCATCAACATCGTCGCCCGCCTGCTGTTCCGCAAGCATGCCGCCTGAAACGCACGCTGCGCGCCTTACTGGATCCGTCATGGAAAACGCTGCCAACATTCCCGCCCCCAAGCTAGAGGTCAAGAACCTGAACTTCTACTATGGGAAGTTCCATGCCCTGCGCAACATCAACATGCGCATCCCAGAAAAAAAAGTCACGGCATTCATCGGGCCTTCCGGATGTGGCAAGTCCACGTTGCTGCGCACGTTCAACCGCATGTTCGAGCTCTATCCGGACCAGCGCGCCGAGGGAGAGATCAACATGGATGGCGAGAATCTACTGACGTCCAAGATGGACATCTCGCTCATCCGCGCCAAGGTGGGGATGGTCTTCCAGAAGCCCACGCCCTTCCCGATGAGCATTTACGACAACATCGCCTTCGGAGTGCGCCTGTTCGAGAACCTGAGCAAGGGTGAAATGGACGAGCGCGTGGAATGGGCGCTGACCAAGGCTGCATTGTGGGAAGAGGTCAAGACCAAGCTGCGCCAGAGCGGCTACAGCCTGTCTGGCGGCCAACAGCAGCGCCTGTGCATCGCGCGCGGCATCGCCATCAAGCCCGAGGTGCTCCTGCTCGACGAGCCGTGCTCCGCCCTGGACCCCATCTCCACCGCCAAGATCGAAGAGCTGATCGCCGAACTGAAGAACGATTACACGGTGGTCATCGTCACCCACAACATGCAGCAGGCGGCGCGTTGCTCGGACTACACCGCCTACATGTACCTGGGCGAACTGGTCGAGTTTGGCGCGACCGAGCAAATTTTCATCAAGCCGACCAAGAAGGCCACCGAGGACTACATCACCGGCCGGTTCGGGTGAGTGGAGCCGGGAGGCCGGCGCCCTGAACCTGATCGTCAACAAATCTCAACAACGCTTCGCCCCTAGGCTCGATCGATGGTGGAATTCCGCCTTCGATAGGATGGCGGCTCGCGCCTGTGCGTCCCTGGCGGGCAACGCTGTTCCGCTCAAGCCGTATCGATCCTTCACACATGTCAAGGTAAGGCGACCGGCAGGTGCTCCGGTCGCGCGGATGCTCATCCTTTAAGGCGGTCCATGTTGTTCTTGCCCGAAGCGTCGCGTCCGACTTCGCTGGGGGAGCAACGCTTGCGCATCTCTCCCTTGAGCCGGCCGCGTCGATACACGTTTAGCCTATCGTTGGCTTTACTCTGTCTCATCTTGCCGTGTGCCCATGCGCAGGGCGATGTGTACCACTCCCTGTTGCGGGAGGCACGGGCCCAGCGCGACGAGCGGCGCTGGGAAGAGGCTCTCTCCTTGTTCAGGCAAGGGGTGAGGAGCTATCCGGGCGTCGCAGCGTTCGAGCACGGCGAGATCATGACCCTGGCCGACGCCGGCCGCGCCGAGGAGGCCCTGGAGCGCGCCCGCGCGCTGGTGCGCCGCAATGCAGGCGATCCCGACGCCCATCTGGTGCTCGCCTACGCCGACCTGCGTGCCGAGGGTCCCTATGCCGCGCTTGGCCCCGTCGAGCAAGCCTACGAATTGGCGCCCCAGCGTCCTTACGTAACCAGGGAGCGCATCCTCTCCTGGCAGCGCGCTGGCATGCCCGAACCCGCACTGAGGCTGGCGCGCCAGCATCCCGGCTTGCTGACGCCGGCGCAGATGCGTCGGTTGGAGGGAGATGTCGCCGCGGAGTTGACCCGGCTTGCATCCCTGCCTTCACGCAGTGAAAGCGAGCGCTTTGCCGTTGCCGACCGCGCGCTCGCCCGCTACGAAGAGCTGCTGTCGGCCTGGCGGGCGCTGGGACCGGAGGCGGCGGAGGACGTCCGGCGGATCCGGGTCGATCGCCTGCTGGCCTTGCACGCGCGCGTGCGCATGCAGGACGTGGTGGCCGAATATGAGGCGCTGCGTGACGAAGGCGTAAAGGTGCCCGGCTACGCCCTGTCGAGCGTGGCGTCGGCCTATCTCTACCTGCGCCGCCCCGAGGAGGCGCGGGAGATTTATTCGCAGCTGGTCGACGAGCGTGGCGATGACGCGATCCTGTCTGGCGAGATTGGCCTGGCGTACGCGTCGATCGAAGAAGAGGATTTCGATCCGGCGTTCGATTGGGCGCGTGAGCGGCCGTCCCAGCATGCGCCCTGGAGAACCTTACCCGGCAGTCCCAAGCGTTTTCCGAATGAGGCGCGGTTGCAGGCCGACCAGACGGCCGCGATGCTGCATTACTACGGCGACGACACCGTTGAAGCGCAAAAGCGGTTGCATGCCATGACGAATCTCGCGCCGGGCAATGTAGGCCTGCGCGTGGGACTCGCCTCAGTCTACCTCGGGCGCGGATGGCCGCGGCGCGCCGAATCCGAGCTCAAGTTGGCGGAGACGCTCGCGCCGCGCGACGTCGGCGTCGAAACGGCCCAGGGTTTCGCTGCCATGGCGTTGCGCGAATGGCGGCAGGCAGAGCTGCTCAGCGCGGATACGTCCGCGCGCTTTCCTGAGAATCTATCGGTCCAGCGCCTGGCGCGTGTTTGGGATGTCCATAACATGGCGGAGTGGCGGACCTCCGCCTACACCGGCCTGTCGTCGACAGGGCCGGTGACGGGCCGCGGCAATTGGGGGTTCGACACCGTTTTGTACTCTGCGCCGCGCCATTACAACTGGCGCGCTTTCGGCGGGGTAGGATTCTCCACGGGGAAGTTCCTCGAGGGGCGTGGCGATTATCGTTGGGTGCGCGCGGGGGCAGAGTGGCGCGGGCGCGATCTCACTGCCGAGGCAGAGTTGTCGCTCAATCACTATGGCTTCGGCGTCCGGCGAGGCGCCCGCGTCTCGCTCGCCTACGACGTCGACGACCATTGGCAGCTCGGCGGCGAGGCAGCCTTGCGGTCGCGCGATACGCCGCTGCGGGCCCTGCACCACGGTATTTTCTCCAATTCGTTGCTCGGCTATGTGCGGTGGCGCGAAAGCGAGCGCCGGGAGTGGAGGCTGTCCCTCGCGCCCGCCCGGTTCAGCGACGGCAATGATCGGCTGACGGTGGTGTTGGCGGGCAGCGAGCGCTTGTATACGAGCCCCCACGTGAAAGTCGATCTGGGGCTGGAGCTGGCGGCGTCGCGCAATACGCGCACCGACGCACCTTACTTCAATCCGCGCCGCGATTTCACGTTCCTGCCGTCAGTGACGGTCAACCATATTCTTTACCGCCGCTACGAGACGGTTTGGGAGCAACGTGCCTCCGTCGCGCTGGGCAGCTATGCGCAGCGCGGTTTCGGCTCCGGCGCGGTGGGCGTGGTCAGCTACGGGCAGCGTTACCGCACCCGGGATGTGTTCGAGGCGGGCGCCACGCTGGTCGGCATGACGCGTCCCTACGACGGGACGCGCGAGCGGGAGTGGCGGCTCATGTTCGATGTGATTTACCGGTTCTGAGAGCAAGACGATGCATGTGGTTCGTTTTCGCCTGGTGCTGGCCGCGATGGCGGTTGCGGCATGCACCTGCCTGGCCGGCTGCGCGAAGGACATTCCCCGATTCGTTCCGCCCGCAGAACGCCCGGTCGCGGCATCGGAGCTGCCTTGGCCTGAGGACCGGCTGCTCGCGTTGGCCTATCACCATATCGAGGACGGGACGCCGAATCTGAAGTACGTCTCGGTGCGCACCGACCAGTTCATCGAGCAATTGGCCTGGCTGCGCGAGAACGGCTATCGCGCGGTCTCGGTCGATCAGGTCCTGCAAGCGCATCGGGGCGGCCCGCCCTTGCCCCCACGAGCGGTGCTACTGACGTTCGACGACGGCTACCGCAGCTTTTATACCCGCGTTTTCCCGATACTCAAGGCTTACGGCTGGCCTGCCGTGCTCGCCCCCGTGGGCGCGTGGATCGACACGCCCGCTGATCGGGACGTGAACTTCGGCGGAGAGCCGGTACCACGCGAGATGTTCCTCACTTGGGAACAGGTCGCGGAGATGTCGCGCTCTGGCCTCGTGGAGATCGGCGCACATACCGACGACTTGCACCACGGCGTGCGCGCCAATCCCCAGGGCAGCGAACTGCCGGCCGCAGCCGCACTCACCTATGACGGCACGAGCGGAACCTACGAGCGCCCCGGGCAGTACGCCGGGCGCATCGCCCGGGATGTCTCCCGCATCACCGAAACAATCCGGCGCGTCACCGGCAAGGCGCCGCGAGTGTGGGTGTGGCCTTATGGCGCGGCGCAGGGCGCCGCCCTGAAGATCGTCGCGGAGGACGGCTACGAGCTCGCGTTGACGCTAGACGCCGGCCTGGGCCGGGTTGACCGCCTCATGTCGACGCCGCGCGTGCTGCTGTCGGGCGAAGCTTCCACGGAGAACGTCGCCAACGCCATCGTAGGGATCCAGAACGTCAAGCACATGCGCGTCGCGCATGTGGACTTGGATTACGTCTACGATCCTGATCCGGCGCAAATGGAGCGCAATCTCGGCGCGCTCGTGCAGCGCATCGCCGACATGCAGATCTCGGCCGTGTTCCTGCAGGCATTCGCGGATCCTGCCGGCGACGGCCTGGTGCGGTCGGTTTATTTCCCCAACCGCCTGTTGCCGGTGCGCGCCGACCTTTTCGGCCGAGCCGCCTGGCAATTGCGCACGCGCGCCCAAGTGGCGGTGTTCGCTTGGATGCCTGTGCTTGCCTTCGATCTCGACCCGGCGTTGCCCAGGGTGGCGAGGTGGTCGCCGGAGCACGGGGCGGTGGTGGACGCCAAGCAATACCGTCGCTTGTCTCCGTTCTCGCCCGAGGTGCGGGCCCGGATCGGCGCGCTCTACGAGGACCTGGCCTATCACGCGATATTCGACGGCATCCTCTTTCACGACGACGCGATCCTGGCGGACGACGAGGATGCGGGCGAAGCGGCGATTGCGATCTATCGCGCGGCAGGGCTGCCGGATTCGATCCCGGCCTTGCGCGCCGATGCCGGGACCTTGCAGCGGTGGACGCGGTTCAAGAGCCGTTACCTCATCGACTTCACCGCCGAGCTGGCGGCGCGCGTGCGCGCCATCCGCGGCCCGCAGGTCATGACTGCACGGAACATCTTTGCTGCTCCGGTCCTGCATCCGGAGTCGGAGGCCTGGTTCGCGCAGAACCTCGACGACTTTCTCGCGGCTTACGACTGGACCGTGCCGATGGCCATGCCGCTCATGGAAAAAGTGCCCGCGGCGCAGGTCGACCGGTGGCTGGACCGCCTGGTCGACGAGGTCGCCAAGCGGCCCGGTGCGCTCGAGAAGACCATTTTCGAATTGCAGAGCCGCGACTGGGGCAAGTCCAACGCCCCCGTCGATCCGGCGCGGCTGGCGGGCTGGATGCAACGCATCCAGCGCCGGGGCGCGCCGCATTTCGGGTACTACCCCGACGACTTTGCCCAGGATCATCCGCGCCTGGAAGTCATACGTCCTGCATTGTCCAACGCTTGGTATCCCTACCGATGAACGATCGCATTCTGGCCTTCTTGATCTTGATGGCGGCGGTCGTGTCGCCGTTCGGCATCGCCGTCGCGCTCGCCGGCGATGTGCTGCTCGATTTCGTTTTCTTCTATCCGCTCTTCATGGCGGGCGTCTGGATGGCCGGCGGCCTGTATTTCTGGTGGCACCGGGAGCGGCAGTGGCGCTGGAACGATCCGGGCGCCGTGCCCGAGCTGCCCGGCCGCCCGCTGGTGAGCATCCTAGTTCCATGCTTTAACGAGGCGGAGCATGGTGAGCAGACCATCCTTGCGGCGCTGAACCAAAATTACGCCAACATAGAAGTCATCGCCATCAACGACGGGTCGCAGGACGGAACCGCGCAGATGTTGGGCGAGCTTGCTTCCCGCCATCCGCGGCTTCGCGTCGTGCACCTGGCCGAGAACCAGGGCAAGGCGATGGCGTTGCGCATGGGGGCGCTGGCGGCCAACAGCGAGTATCTGGTGTGCATCGACGGGGATGCCATGCTCGATCCCGACGCCGTGTCCTATCTCGTGCATCCCATGCTCGTTCATCCGCGCGTCGGCGCCGTGACCGGCAACCCGCGCGTGCGGACCCGCTCCACGCTTATCGGCCAGGTCCAGGTGGGCGAGTTTTCCTCCATCATCGGGCTGATCAAGCGCACCCAGCGGGTCTATGGACAGGTGTTCACCGTATCAGGGGTGGTTGCTGCGTTCCGGCGGCAGGCCTTGCACCGCGCGGGGTACTGGGGCCTCGATATGGTGACGGAGGACATCGACATCAGCTGGAAGCTGCAGCGCGACCACTGGTCCATCTTCTATGAGCCGCGCGCGCTGTGCTGGATTTTGATGCCGGAAACCTTCCGCGGATTGTGGAGGCAGCGGCTGCGCTGGGCCCAGGGCGGGGCGGAGGTCTTCCTGGAAAACATCCAGTCTATCTGGGGCTGGAGGCATCGTCGCCTGTGGCCGCTGGTGTTCGAGTTCTGTCTATCGACCTTTTGGGCGTTCGCATTCGCCATGTCCATCATTCTCTGGGCTCTGGGCAAGTTCGTGGCGTTACCGGCGCATATCCACATCGAGACCTTGGTTCCGCCCGCCTTCACGGGACTGGTGCTGGCAGGGGCGTGCCTGGCGCAGTTCGCCGTCAGCCTTTTCATCGACCGCCGTTATGAGCCCGGGCTGGCAAGGGCGCTTTATTGGGTGATCTGGTACCCCTTGGCCTATTGGATGCTGAGCCTGTTTACCTCGCTCGTCAGCTTCCCGAAGGTGATGCTCCGGGCCAGGAGGCGGCGCGCGCGCTGGGTGAGCCCCGACCGGGGCATTCATGCACGGGAGAATCCATGAGCAAGACAGCTGAAACCACACCGGCGAAACCGGGCTGGCATGCCGTGCTGCCGGCCCGCATCGACGCCTCGACCATGATCGTCAGGACACGGCGCTCGCTCCCACGCTATTGGCTGGACGTCGCCTTGACCGCGCTTGCGTGGGTTGCTTTCATCATCTTGTTCGGCCGCGGGATCGTCAACCTCGCGCAGGAACGCTTGGCAGGCATCCCGGTGCCTTTCTGGCAAGAGGTGCTGCCTACGATGCGCACCCTGCTGATTTACGCGCTCGTCGCAATCGTGAATGCCCTCATCCTATTCGGATGGGCCGGCTACAACTGGTGGCGATTCCGGGGGGAGAGCCGGCGCCGCTATCCGCCTCCGCTGAGCGACGAACAGCTCCTGCAGTACTTCGGGATCGCAGCGGCGCAGCTCGCCGAGCTTAGGCGGGCCCGCATCGTGGTCGCGCACCATACGCCGGAGGGGCGCATCGCGGCATTTCGCCGCCGGGATGAGGCCATCCCCATCGATTCCGGCGCCGGCCGGGACCCAAGCCGCGCGAAGGCAGTTCAAACTCAGGTACAATCGTCGCCGATCGGGGCGTAGCGCAGCCTGGTAGCGCATCTGCTTTGGGAGCAGAGGGTCGCGAGTTCGAATCCCGCCGCCCCGACCACTCTACCTCCGGCTGACGGCTTCCTGCCTGTAGGCCTTCGCGCTGCCTGGCGGCCCACGCCTGAGCAAGGCCTGTGAGATATCAGCCCAGCCGCGCGCGCAGGTAGCCCTCCACGTCCACGGTCTCGATCCCATGGCGTGCGTTGTAGGTGTTTGATTTGTCCCACCACATGCCATCGCCCTGGGCGAACGCCGCGCGGTAACGGGTCATGACGTCATCGGGAGCGGCCGCCAGGTCGGCGCGCAGCTTGTCGAGGGTCCATACCGTCTTTTCGAACGAGACACCGGTGACGCGCTCGACCCGCTCTGCGAGCTCTCCATAGGAAAGGGTGTCCCCCGCCACGAAGACGACCTGGTTGGCGATGCGTGGTTCGGCAAGCAGTATGTGCGTGGTGAGTTTTCCGATATCTTCCGGCGTCGTGACCGTGACCTTCGTCTCCCAACTGCCGAGCCCATGGATCGTCCGGCGTTCGAGGTCAACGACGTCAAACGACGGCTCGAACAGGAAGCTGGTGAACATGCCGGTCGAGACGATCACCCACTCGGTACGGCTCTGGCCACGCAACAATCCCCGAACCTCGTACTGCTCGTCGAACACAGGTTGTCCGCTGCCCCGGCCAACGACGTCATAATCGACACCGAACTGCCACGGGAAGTACCGCTTCACTCCTGCTGCGAATACCGCGCGGGTGATCTTCAATTGGGTGCCCGGGCCGGCCACGAAGCCCGTGCAATTCACGACCGTCCTGAAGCGTTTGAAAACGCTGGTTAGCGTTTGCTCGTCCGCCACGAGGTCCTGGCCCACCACGTCGACGCCAAGCTTGCGTAGGGCGGCGAGCGTCGGGTCGTCCGCGGAGTTGACCGTCTGCGGCGACACGAGCACCGTCAGCCGTTCGCGGGCGGCTTGTACGTGGGGAGCAAGCGCTCTTATGACCGCCATGCCGAGCTGGCCAGCGCCGAGCACCAAGATGTCGCGCAGGTCGACTTTGGTCGCGTCTGGTTCAACGTCCTTGGCCAGGGCACTCGCGCCGGCAGCCTTTGCATCCGTGTGCATGTCGATGTTCCTTGATGAGAGGGAAAGGAGGGGTCTACTCTTGGCACTTGTCAGCGATCGATCGACGAACGCATAAGTCGCCCCCGCAAGTTTGCGGTAGTAGACATCATCGACATAGGTGCGCTGTCGGGTTTTGGAATTGCAGGATCCCGAATAATCACGCAGCGCACTGCCGCCGGCAGCGTACACGCAACGGCACGCTGCCAGGCAGCGCCGGGAACGGCAGGCAGGGAAGGCTTACTGGACCGCGTCGGAGAACGCTTCGGCCAGGTTCGGGCGCAGGAGGTTCATTGCCCGTTCGGCCATTTCTTGAAGGCAAAGAACCAGTAGGCCACCAGGTTGACGAAGGGCACGAGCAAGAGCAGCGCCCACCACCCAGCGTGGCCGGTGCGCTTGAGTATTCGCCCCGCCGGCACGCAGATGACGACGGCGTAAAGCAGGGCTGCCACGACTTTCCAGATGTCGTCCATGAGTATTCCTCGCTGTCCGGCGGCGCCGGATGATCCTCGGAAATCACGCCAGCGGTGCTGGCCGGGAGCAATGATATACGTTCCCCGGTGCGCGCGGTCGGCCTTCGCGGCCGGGGTAATATCGGTCCATACGGCCGCGCGCCCGGGCCATGGGCGTTGCCCGGAGGCGGATGAACATCGCGGCCAAGGAGAATTTCATGAGCGAGCAAGGGACCCTGGAGCGTTTGGAGCCGGGGATGATGATTCCGTTCGGTGGCAACCGATACACCCGGGTGGGGGAGGACCTCGCAAGGGATTTCCGTCCCGGAGACCGGCTGCTGGTGGTGCAGGAAACGGGCGCTTTGCTGCGCATCCCTGCTCAGGTGAGCGAGGTCGTGCGGGCGCGCGTGGGCGAGGCACGCCGTGCATTTGAGGCCTTGGCCCAGGCCGAGCCGGGTGCAGTGGTCCGCTTCTATGAGGCGTTCGCCGACGCCTTGGCCAGCGACGCCATATGGCAGCAGATCGCCGACGCGAACGATGAGGACGTGCGGCGCGCGGTGGCGCGCGGCCGTTCGACGACGCGGCTCAAGGTGTCGGACAAAATGCGGGCCGGCATGATAGACGGCTTGCGCGTCTGGCCCGCTTATGCCGCGCAGGATCGCGGCGTCGCAGATCGCGTGGATCATGGCGACTGGCAGGTCGAAGTCGTGCGCGTGCCGCTGGGCGTGGTGGGGTTTGTGTTCGAAGGCCGGCCCAATGTGTTGGTCGATGCATGTGGAGTGCTTGCGAGCGGTAACACTGCTGTGCTGCGAATCGGCAGCGACGCATTGGGAACTGCCGAGGCGTTGGTGCGGCATGCGCTGCGGCCGGCGCTCCAGGCTTCGGGCCTGCCGGCCGGCGCCGTGAGCTTGGTGGACGTCGAGGATCGCGCCGCAGGTTGGGCCATGTTCAGCGACAGCCGGCTCGCGCTCGCGGTGGCGCGAGGTTCGGGGACGGCGGTGATGCAACTGAGCAGCGTGGCGCGCCAAGCCGGGGTGCCGGTCAGTGCGCACGGCACGGGTGGGGCTTGGATGGTCGCGGACCCGTCGGCGGACGCCGGTCGGTTCGAGCGCGCCGTGCGTTACTCCCTCGATCGCAAGGTGTGCAATACGTTGAATGTCTGCTGCATCGTGCGCAGCCGCGTCGAGGACTTGATGCCGCGATTCCTGAAGGCCATCGACGAGGCAGGCGCTGCATTGGGCGGCACGCCCCGGTTGCACGTTACCCCCGCGGCCCAGCCCTATGTGCCCGCCGGGCTGTTTGCGCGCCAGACGATCGTGCGCCGCGCCGAGGGAGACCGGGAAGAGCCCTACGCCAGCCTGCTCCAGGAAGACCAGCTTGGCCGGGAGTGGGAATGGGAGGAGACGCCCGAGCTCACGGTGACGGTGGTCGAGTCGGTGGACGAAGCCATCGATCTGTTCAATCGCTATAGCCCCCGCTTCGTCGCGAGCCTGATCGCGGAGTCTCCGCAGGCCCATGCCCATTTCCGGGCGCGCATCGACGCACCGTTCGTCGGCGACGGGTTTACGCGCTGGGTGGACGGCCAGTATGCGTTGGGCAAGCCCGAGTTGGGGCTTTCGAATTGGGAGCACGGCCGCCTGCTCGGGCGCGGCGGCGTGCTGACCGGCGCCGATCTGGCGGCAGTCAGGCTGGTGGCGACCACTGCGGTGGAACAGCATCGCTAGCTGGGTACATGATTCCCCCGGCACGGCTTTGGCGGCCGGGGGCAGTGGTAAACTTGCGCGCTCTGGCGGCGGTAGCTCAACTGGATAGAGCACAGGCCTTCTAAGCCTGGGGTTACGGGTTCGATTCCTGTCCGCCGCGCCATCCTTTCTTCGGCCGTCCCGTCCCTCGCCCTTCGCGGCCTCGTGTGTCTCGAGACGGGCCTGGTTTTTGCACCATCGCTGCTCTTCTCGACTTCGGGATGTCCTCGTGGCTGGGCTGAGCGTACACTGGGCCGACGTTTTCGCTTTCTCTGTATCGCCCCTGGAAACCCTGGTGCGCGGCTCGGTCATGTACTGGCTGCTCTTTCTGTTGTTTCGCTTCGTCGTGCGGCGCGACGTTGGGTCCATGGGCATTGCCGACATTCTGTTGATCGTAATCGTCGCCGACGCTGCCCAGAACGGCATGGCAGGCGAAGGCAAGAGCGTTGCAGATGCGGCCATATTGGTCGGAACCTTGGTGGCGTGGAATGTCGCGCTCGATCGATTGGCGTTCCACGTCCCTGCCATACGCCGGTTCGTCGATCCCAAGAAGGTCATGCTCATACGTGACGGAAAGATGCTGCGCGCCAATATGCGTAGGGAGTCGATCACCGACGAGGAGCTGGAAGCCAAGTACCGGCAGCAGGGCGTGGAATCGATTGATGAGGTCAAGGTGCTTTATCTAGAGGCCGACGGCAAGGTCAGCGTCATCAAGCACAAGGCGGGTGGGCGGTAGCAGGTCCCAGGGGCGAGCGCGGTTGAACTTTTTTCCGGCGCGGCTTGCCATACGCGATAAAGACGTTGTCTCGCAGGAGGTGGCTATGTCCGAAGGCGCAGGTGATTACTACAAAGGCTACTACATCCGCACCGTGGCCCATCCCGTCAACCATCCCCGCGACGGCATGACGGTGTTATTCGAAGGCAGGGCGACCGTCTCGCTCGATCCCGCGGCCCGCTTTCTTCCCGTGCCTCCCGACCAGCACCTGGGGGACGACCAAGTATTCGGTACCGAGTTCGAGGCGCACCGATACGCCGAAAGCGTTGCCAAACGCTATATCGACCAGCTCGAGAAAGGCCGCTAGCGCGGCCCGCCGGAAGGCCATGTGATGCCGGGCGCGCAGCGGCGGACAAGGAAGGGCGTCTTGCCGGGGCAGGATTGCGGCCCGGGCCCGCCCGGCGTGCGGCGCCCGGGGCAGGTGGATGCTCAGGGCTGGGGTTTCTGGGGCTGGCCGGCTTGCTGACCACGCTGTTGCTGCTGCTCTTGCTGGCGCTGCCCCGGCGGGTTGGTCTGCACGTCGGGCCGCTGCGTACGCTGCTGCCCGGGCGGCTGTTGAGGCGTGCCCGGTTGTTGTTGGTGTTGCGGCTGCTGCTTTGGGTCCGACTGGCCGGGGCGGTTTTGCTGATTCATGGATCATCTCCTCGATTATGGGCCGGCTGGCGATGCGCCGAGCCGACGCGTCATGATTAATCGCGCCCTTTATCTCGGCAAAACGCGTGCCCCCGGGCCACCATAATGTGGCAGGGGATTATTCCTGGCCGCCATGTAAATATGGGAAGAGCGGTTTGTAATTTTTTCTAGACCATGGCCGCACGGTCGAGAAATGTTTTTAGGTATTTTCCTTATTAGGGAAAACCATAGATAACCTGCGGGGGGAAGGAGGATGGCCTAGGTGCTAACCCGCGCAAACTCGTTGACGTTGTCCACTTTGTGGCCCACAGCCCGCGTAATTTCTTCCCGCGGGTTGGCGTGCTGCTCATTTAAACACGCGCTCGAGTCATTTTCGCGGCGTAAATCCGCCAAGCTCCGGAACCCGTTCATCCATCGAGGCGTATCCGTTGGAAACGAAAATGGGTTGACGAAGGGATCGCAGGGCCGCATAGTCGTTTCGAGGTTTCAGTTCAGGGTTCTGCTTGGTTTGGTTGGCGTCCGCGCTCCATTTGGTATTGGCCCGTTCTTGAATCCGGTTCATGGTATTTACGGCAAGTACATCGCAAGGAAGGAAGTGCATCATGGCCACAGGCGTTGTCAAATGGTTCAATGACGATAAGGGATACGGGTTCATCATGCCGGATGACGGGGGCAAGGATTTGTTTGCCCATTTTTCTGAAATCCAGGCCGAAGGGCGCAAGACGCTGTATGAGAACCAGAAAGTGAGCTTCGAAGCCGTCCAGGGGCCCAAGGGGCCCCAGGCTTCCAAGATCCGCGTCTTGTAAGAGCTGGGCGCGGCGAAAGGCCGAAGCGAAGCCCCTGCATGGCAGGGGCTTCGTCATTTCAGGGCAAGGCAGTAGGCGAGCAGGGGCCGGAACGAGCCCATCGGCGCCGCGCGCGCAAACTTCCGGCTACGCCTCGCAGGTCTCGTCATGAGCTGCCTGCAGCGGAGTGCTCGCCATGCCTCGCTGGCGTTGGCCGCGCCTTCAGCTTCGCCTCGGCATGCGCGCGACTCATCCCAGGCCCGGACGCCAGCGTTGCGACCGCATGGATTTTTCTGATGGGGGAGGGGCCGGACAGGCGAGAAATCGGTGGGGTGGCTGATGGGACTCGAACCCACGACAACCGGAATCACAATCCGGGACTCTACCAGCTGAGCTACAGCCACCATTGAGACGACGCGGAATCGGCAGTGCCGATTCGCGTGAGAACGCTATTCTAGCGGATTTCTGGCTATTGCGCGAATCGGCCTGTTTTTCCGCGTCGGCACCGGGCCCGTGGGGGCGCAACACCACGGCCCGTCCACGCGGGGGCCGCGTAAGTGGCATGGCGCCCACGGCCTGCTTTCGAGCGTCCGGTTCCGCGAGCCCTGTCTTGACTCGTTTGGTAGAGAGCCGACTAGGCGGCGAGCCGGCTCCACCCGATCACGAGCTTCCCGGACTGGCCTGCACGGACTCTTCCCGAGGGTTTTGGGCCTGGGCTTGTTGTGCTTCCGCTGCGCGGCGCCTTCTATGCGCGTGGCTCAGGGCACCCGCGGCCCGTGCTTCCTCCGAGTTGAATTCATGCGCGTTGCCGGATTGGTGGGCGGCTCGGCCTCCTTCGGCGGAAATCGCGCGTTG
The DNA here is from genome assembly GCF_937950555.1 of uncultured Pigmentiphaga sp. Taxonomy (NCBI): domain Bacteria; kingdom Pseudomonadati; phylum Pseudomonadota; class Betaproteobacteria; order Burkholderiales; family Alcaligenaceae; genus Pigmentiphaga; species uncultured Pigmentiphaga sp. The sequence goes on from NZ_CALFCW010000022.1 coordinate 136,536, forward strand.
CTTCGCGGGATCCATCGCGGCAAAGCCCCGGGGGCGTTTCTGGGTCGTAGGCGTAGGCGTAGGCATGGGGTCCTCCAAAAGGAAGTTTCGTCAAGGAACCCGCCTATTCGCAAACTGTGTGCCTTGCGGAAGAGGTTGGCGCGCATGAGGTGCAGCCCTCGGGAAGCATCCGCCCGTGCGCAGCGTGGCGCAGGATTTACATAGGGCGTTGGAGTTTGTTCATGCTCCGGGGGGGCGGGCGCGGGTACGGCGCGTGCTGGAGCGCAGCTTCCGGATGTGGGAGCTGCACATATGTACGATTTGGAAGGGGTCGTCCGGGGCATGACTGACCGAGGACTGTTGCTGGTGACCGCGGAGTCGTGCACGGCAGGACTGATCGCGTCGATGCTCGCGGGGGTCCCAGGAGCCGGTGCGCTGCTCGATTGCGCCTTCGTCGTGTATTCGCCGCAGTCCAAGCTCCGCGCCCTGGGCGTGCCGGACAGGATCCTGCATGCCTACAACCTCACCAGTGAACCGGTGGCGCGCGCCATGGCGCAAGGGGCGCTCGCCCGCAGCCGCGCCAACGTGGCGATTGCAAACACTGGCGTCGCGGACGGGGGCGGGGCGGGGGTTGTGGCCGGCACCCAGTGTTTCGCGTGGGCCTTCGGGACGCCCGGAGGCGTGGAGATGTTTTCCGAAACCCGTCGCTTCACGGGGAATCGAGCCCAGGTGAGAGAGCAGGCGGCGCAGTATGCCCTGGGCCGCCTGATGCAGTATGCCGAGCGCGCAGCGCGGGGCTGACGCCGCGCCGGCGAACCGTGTTCAGTGTTGCTCGCTTTTGTCTGGAGCGCCGTCGTCGTCGGTTTGGCACAGCGTGGAGATGACGTTTTGCCAGCCTTTCTTGAACGAGGGATGCGCTTCATTGAGCGTCGGCTCGACCTGCTGCGCGATGGCCTGCATCACTTGACGCAATTGCTGCGAACTGGGATGGGCGGAAATCAACATGCTCACGACGTTTTGCAAAGCGGTGATTTGCCCCTTCAGGAATTCAGGGTCGGTCACAATGGCTCCTTTCATGGGTTTTCATGGAACGTCCTGGTTCGAACGCATCATCCGGCATCTTAACGGTTCTGCGCCGCCGGCGTTCGCACCAGGGTTTTCGCCAGTCTCGACATAGGTAGATTTCCCAGTATGGCGGCGCTGACATGCCCGCTCGATTCGTCTACGATGGGCGCACGCTGGAGGGCCGTAAGTATGGTTATGGTGATTGATCGCAAGAAGCTGGTGTGTTACGTCGTTGCCGTCAAGGATGCGGCCGGCGAACAGCGCTGCTGCGCACTCAACGAAGACCGCCAGTGGCTCGCCAACCTGGGCGCCGAGGCCGCCGCAACGGCAGAAAAGATTGGCGTGTTTTGCTGCAATCCGAGCACCGAGGTCAGACGGGCCGCCGCGGAGGCGCTTGGAGTCGCCCCCGATGCGGAATTCGTGGTCCATCGCTTGTTCCAGGACTCGGACAGCGACGAATGCGCAGAGGTCATCGCGCGCAAGGTCGGGTTGTTGCACTGACGCCATCAACATAGGCCGGGCTGCCGCGCGCGCGGCAGTGCCGGACGCCTTCTCATCACTTTCCCAGGAAATCGCCGAGCAACCCTCGTGCCCGAGCCAGGTCGGCTTCGGGCAAGCGCGCCCCTGCGCGGGCGGTGGTCAGGGCGTGGAGTAAAGAGTCGTCCTTGCCGGCGGCTTGGCCGGTTCGCCGGGGTTGGGGGCAAAGAGAAATTCCACGTGGTCCAGCCCGTGCGGGCCCGGTTTTTCAGCCGGCTGGATGGCGACTTCAAATTCGCTCTTTTTGAAACCGAGATCCCGCAGCTGGCCGGCCACTTCCCTGGCCAGTTTGGGGGCGGCGGCCTTCCGCCTGGCGCGCAGGGCTTCGCCCACCTCCATGACTTTGCACCGCTCGGCCTCGATCTCCCGGGCCAGGCGTTCCAGTTCATCGCCACGCGACTCGATCTTGCGAAGACGTTCCGCGGCTTTCTGGCCAAACGCAATCACATCCGGAATTTCCGGACCGTACTTCCGCTTGAGGGTTTCCAGCAGGGTCACCCGTTCTTCCATCTGCGCCAGCTGTTCGGGATCGAGGTCGAGCTTCTCGGCATACTGCTGCACCGTGGCGCAAAGATCTTCGAGCTCGTTCAGGGCAGCCAGATGGCGGGTGACCAATTCGCCCATGGAGGGATCCAGCTTCTCCAGCTCACGCAGGGCGCGGGTAATCTCGCCCAGACCGTTCAGGATGGCGTCATCGCTTTCGGCCATCCGTTGCACAATCTGGTTTGCCACCTCGATCAGCCGCCGGCTGTTACCGGCCACCTGGTAGCGCGCCAGCAGCTCGGCCTCCTCGTCCTCGCGCAGGTTGGCGCTTTCGATTTCGTTTACCTGATGGCGCAGAAGATCAATCTCCCGCTCGAGGGCCGCCTCGCTGGAGGAAAGCTCGGCGTGCTCGGCGACCAGCTCGTTCCACCGCCGGTAGTGATTCTGGTAGTCACGGCAAAGCGTCACGGCACCCGCGTAGGCATCCAGCAGTTCGCGCTGTTTGTCGACGCTGAGAAGCGACTGGTGATCATGCGGCCCGTGCAAATCCACCAGCGTGTTGCCCAGCGCCTTGAGCACGGAAAGGGTGGTGGGGCTGGCATTGATGAACTGCCGGTTGCTGCCGGTATGGGCAAACGTGCGCTTGATGAGGAGCCCGGTGCCCTCGCACGGCTCCACGCCCTGTTCTTCCAGCCAGGCATTCAGCGCCGCCGCTTCCTTTTCGCTGGCAAACTCGAAAACGGCCTCCACCGTGCACGAGTCGGCACCCGTCCGGATGAGCGACTTGTCGGCACGTTCGCCAACCAGCAGTTTCAGCGCACCCAGGATGATCGACTTGCCGGACCCGGTCTCGCCCGTCACGGCGGTAAAACCGGGGCCAAGCCGCCATTCCAGATCTTCCACCAGGGCCAGATTGCGAATTCGTAATGAAGTGAGCGTTGCGGGCACGTGAGGAGTATGTAGACTGGTCCCGATTTTTCAATTCTCATGGTGGCCGATCTAACCATTACGTTTTTGGGAACGGGGACTTCGCAAGGGGTGCCCATGGTGGGATGCAACTGCACCGTATGCCACTCCAGCGATCCCCGGGATTGGCGCACCCGCTCCTCCATCTATCTGCAAACCCCCGAAACGGCATGGGTGGTCGATACCGGCCCGGATTTCCGATTGCAGTGCTTAAAACAAAAGGTAACGCGAGTTGATGCCGTTCTGTATACCCACTCGCATACCGACCACGTTACCGGCTTTGACGACCTGCGCCCGTTTTGCCACAACGGTCCGCTGCCGATTTATGCCAGCCCTTCGGTGATGGCGGATCTGCAACGGATGTTTGCCTTTGCGTTTACGCAGGAGAACTGGTACCCCGGATATGTGTTGCCGGAGCCGCGCCTGATTGAAGGGCCGTTCATGCTGGGGAATACACGCATTACCCCGCTGCCCATCGAGCACGGCCGGGCGGCGGCGTTTGGTTTTCTCTTCGAACGCCACGGCAGCAAGAAAGCGGCCTACCTAAGCGACTGCAAAAAGCTCCGGGAAGGGGTGGAAGAGCAGATTGCCGGGGTGGAAGTGCTGATTGTAGACGCCCTGCGGCACCGGCCGCATCCCACCCACATGAACGTGGAAGAGGCTTTGGAACTCTCCCGCCGGATCGCCCCCAAACAAACCTGGTTTACCCACCTCTGCCACGAACTGGGCCATGCCGATACCGAGGCCTCGCTTCCCGCAGGGGTGAATGTTGCCTACGACGGGCTGAAAGTAACGCTATAAACCCCACCCCCCCTTGTCCATGCATCGCCAGAGTTTCCGGTTGCTCCTCGTTCTAGAAGCAATCCTTATCTTGTTCCATGTGGAACTTTGGGCAGCCCCCAAGGATCGGCATCCCGATGCGGACGCGGTGGTGGTGGTTTACAACCTGAACGATAAACTTTCGTTTACACTTGCAGCCTCATATGTCGACAAACGGGGTATTCCGTTTGACCGTCTGATCGGCCTCGACTGTTCCGTCAACGAAACCATCTCGCGGGATGAATTCGAGCGGACCATTGCCGAACCGATCCGGAAAACGATGATCGAACGCGGCTGGTGGCGGATGCACTACGACGGCCTGGAGGTGGCGGAAAGCTCCATCCAGTTCATGGTACTGATGCGCGGCATTCCCCTGCGGATTGCCCACCGGAACGAGTCGTGGCCGGGCGACCGCCCGGAAAGCGTTCCCGACCCGATGAAAACGAATGCCGCCTCGGTCGATTCCGAACTGGCGGTGCTGGGGATGGGCAAACGGCAGATTTCGGGCCCCATCCCCAACCCGTACTTCAGGAACACCAGCCGGATCCGGGATGCCGCGCTGCCCGCCCTGCTGCTGGTTTGCCGGCTGGACGGGGCCACGCCCCGCACGGTCCAGCGGATGATCGACGATTCCCACGTAACGGAACAGCAGGGGCTCTGGGGGTTCACCTATATCGACTCGCGCGGCCTGACCCCCGCCAAGGCTCCGGGGCTGGTCATGGGGGACGACTGGCTGCGGGCCATTGTCCGGAACGCCACGAACCACGGCAGCCCGGTGATCCACGAGGATACGGAGAAGCTCTTTCCCAACGACTACCCGATGCGCAACGCCGCACTTTACTTCGGATGGTACGCCGAGCATGCCACCGGACCGTTTGTGACCGCCCCAAACCCCTTTGCCAGGGGAGCGGTGGCCGTGCACATCCACTCCTTCAGCGCCACCACCCTGCGCAACCCGGGGCAACACTGGTGCGCCCCGCTGCTGGAAAAGGGGGCGGCAGCCACCCTGGGGAACGTGTATGAGCCGTACCTGCATCTTACCCCCCATCTGGACCGGTTTGAAGCCCGGTTGCGAAGCGGTGCCACCTTTGCCGAAGCGGCCTACTCTGCCACGCCGGCGCTTTCCTGGATGACCACCTTTGTGGGTGACCCGCTCTACCGCCCGTTCCGGGTACAAGCGGAGAACATCAAGGTGAAGAACGAGGTGTGGGCCGAGGTGGCGGAGGGCCTCCGGCTCTGGGACCGGTCACACGACCGGGGGAAGGCGTTTTTGGAAAAAAAGTCCGCCGCGACCAAGAACGGACTCTTTCTGGAGGCACTGGCGTGTCTGCAAACTGCCGCCGGCGAGCCGCAGGCCGCCATCCGTTCGCTTGACCAGGCCCGCCAGTATTACCGGAACGAAACCGACCAGGTGCGCTGCGCCCTCCATATGATCGGGCTGCTGGGCAACCTGGGGAAAAAGGATCTGGCCCTGGCCGTGGCCAAACAGCAGCTCAAACGGACGCCGCTGGGCCCCGGGACTGCCATCCTGAAGGCGCTGGTGAATCCGCCTCCGCCGTCGCCTTCTCCCTCGCCATCATCCCCCAACAAACCATCCAAGCCGTGAACCTTTCGGAACGCTACTCGCTTTGGTTGCAGGGATCGCGACTGAAAGAGTCGCCTCCGCCCCAGCTTGCCCGGCGGCCGTCGCCGCTGGAGATGCAGGCCCGCTGGTTCGCGGGGGAATTTGGTACCACCTTCGCGCTCGCCAACGAGGAGTGGAGCATGGTGGAGATCCGCCACTTTGGCGAATGGAACCGCGAGCACGGCCCCACGTTTGTAAACGCCCTTCTTTCCTTCAACGGGGAACCGCCCGTGGAAGGGGATATTGAAGTTCACCCCGATCCGCTGGAGTGGGACCGGCATGCCGCCCATTCTCCCGACTACCGGAACACGAAGCTGATCGTGCTGGGCGGAGCGGGGACGGGCGGAAGCGGCATGCAGGGGATTGCCCCCGCCTCCACCTGCGACGGAACGCCGGTGGCGCAAATTCAGGTGGATATTACCGCCCTGGAGTTCGGTGCCCGGCCCGAACCGGCCCGGCCGTCGCCGTGCTGCGCGCCGATGGCCACCCTGCCGGACACGAAGGCGCTCCAGCTGATCGAGGCCGCCGCCCAGTACCGCCTTTGCCGGAAGGCCGCACGGATGCAGGCACTGGCCACGCGGTTTACCCCCGGCGAGGCGCTTTACCAGACGCTGGCCGAAGCGCTCGGCTACCGCCACAACAAGCTGCCGTTCAAGCTGCTGGCGCAACGCTTTTCGCTGGCGCTGGTGCGCCGCAGCCCGTGCCCGCCGGAGCCGCTCCTTTTTGCGGGAGCCGGGTTTCTGCCGCTGGAGGATCTCTCTGCCATGCCGGACGACACCCGCACCTACCTGAAACAGCTCTGGCAGCAATGGTGGCCCCACCGGACCAATTACGAACGACTTTGCCTAAATACCACGGGCGAAACGCTCTGGTCGTTCCGTCAAACCCGGCCGGTGAACCATCCCCAGCGGCGGGTGGCCGCCCTGGCGGAGATGGTGCGCAACTGGCCGGTCATCCAGAGCCTGGCCCTTGACTGCGATGTAACAGCCATCAAGAACTTCTTTGCGCAGCTCTCGCACCCGTACTGGGAGACGCATTACACCCTTACCTCCCGACCGAGTGCGCAGCCGATGGCGCTGGTGGGGGAATCGCGCGTGGTGGAGATGCTGGCCAACGTTTTCTTCCCCGCCGCCATCGGTTCGCTCCCCAAAAAATGGACGGCCTACTGCTCGCTGGCGGGCTGGGAACCGAGCCAGCGTGTAAAAACGGCCGCCGACCGCCTCTTTGGTCCGGAGCGGCTGCCCAAGGCGTTTTTGGGCCGGATCATGGTGCAACAGGGGCTTCTCCAGCTCTACGAAGACCACTGCGTGGCCGGCGAGCTGGAGTGCAGCCATTGCACTTTGCCGGACAAACTGGAAAAATGGATCTTCTGACAACTTATGGCCAAAAGCAACCCCGCCCGATTTGCCGCCGTTCTGCTGCTCTCCACCTGCATCATGCTGCTGGTCTTTGGGGTGATGATGCTTTACCCGACCCTTCCGGACCGGGTACCCGCGCACTTCGACATCAACGGTGCTCCCACCCGGTTTGAAAGCCGGGCCGCCTTTACGCGCGGCACGCTCGGCATCGGGCTGGGCCTGCCCGCGTTTCTTTGCGCGCTGGTCTACTGCCTGCGGTTCCTGCCCGCGCGGTTTCTGAACGCGCCCAACGCGGAATACTGGCGCGCCCCGGAGAATTACCCCAGGGCGTGCGACTACCTTCTTACCTCGGTGCTCTGGCTGGCAGGCGGCATGGTGATCTGGAGCCTGGTTCTCTGGCGGGTCATGGTTTCCGCCGCCCTCCGCACCCCGCCCTCGCTCGACATCGGGGTGGTGACGGGCTTGGCGATGGCCAAGCTTGGCCTGGTAATAGCGTGGATTGTTGCGGTTTTCCGGCGATTCAGCAAGATGGAGTAATATCTTCAAGCACCGCCTCCAGCGCGGCCTCCCCCTCGGGAGTGGGATAATTCCAGGGCGGCAGGGTGGTGATTTCGCTCCGCTGGTGGAGCGCGTCGGAAAGCACGGCACAAAACGATTCCACCAGCCGGCATTCCTCCTCCTCCAGATACCGGAGGCCGTTGATCTTGGCCAAGGCCGCGGAGCGCCGCATGGCTTCTACCGCCTCGCGCCGGTAGCTGGCCTCCAGCGCCTCGCAGAAGGAGGGGTCGATGCGCACCCCTTCGCGTTCGAGGTGGAACAGCAGCGTGTGCGCAATCTCGCGGCTCATGCGGAGGAGGCCCGACGACTGGTCGCCCAGCGGCTGGTGCTTGTGGTCGTAGCGGATGCCGGCATCCACCTGGCACACCTGCCGGGGGTCCACCAGGCGAAAGAGGTCGCACAGCATGCCGGTCTCCAGCCCCCAGCCGGTTTCCAGCGGCAACGAGGCGGCCAGCTCCAGCGTAAACGCACACTCCCCCGCCAGCGGATAGCGGAACGACCGGAGAAAATCGAGCAGCGGCTGGTGCCCGCCCGCGCGCACCAGGGCCTGCAGGAGCGGCGCAAAAAAGAGGCGGCTGACCCGGCCGTGAATCCGATCCGATACGCGCGGGTAATAACACTTGGCAAAGGTGTACCCGAAGGTCGGCTCCGCCACGGAATAAAGCAGCCGGGCCAGCATCTCCAGCCGGAACGTGGTTACATCGGCATCGGCCAGAAGCAGCGTGGCCGCCTTCCGCTCCCGTGCCAGGAGCCCGATGGCCGCCCAGACGTTGCTCCCCTTGCCCCCGGCTATGCCGTGCTCCCGCAGCGGGTCGCACCAGAGCACGCGGTGGGGCCGCGAAGTGTGCGCCCGGAAAAAACAGCGGGCCTCCACCACCCCCTGGGCGTCGGTGCCGTTCAGGGGGATGAGGATCTCGGACAAAAACCGGGCCTGCTCCAGCTCCCGCAGAATCCGCTTGAGGGCGGGACGGCGCAGCTCGCCAATGTGGCAGGGAAGGATCAGGACCGCCGGCTGATGCCGGGTCACTGCCTCCAGTTCCTGGTGAAGTGCGGGATGCTCTGCAAGCCGCTGAAGGGTGCCAATCAATCCGTGCTGACTGATGTCACTCATGCCGGCGGTTGCTATGGAGTCTGCGGGGGTGTTTCTTCATCGTCCTCCAGTTCCTTGCGCATGCGCACGGAGAGGAAGGGGCGGAAAAATCCGTAGAGCAGATACCCGATAAAGATCACTGCGGGCATCCATTGATAGTTCATCGCCGTGAAACCGAGCAGCACGGTGATGCCCACAAACCACGGAATCGATTTCTGGGTTTTCCAGTTCAGCGCCTTGAAGCTCGGGTAGCGGAACCGCGAGAACATCATGAAGGAGAGAAAAACCATCAAGACCAGGAGAAGGTATTTCCAGTTCCCGATCTCGCGCGAGTTTTCCTCCAGCCAAAGAATCAGCAGCGTGACCGACGATATGACGCCCGCCGCCGCCGGGATGGGAAAGCCGCGAAAGTCCTTGTCGGCACTGCCCCCGCGGGCGGCCAGGCAGTTGAACCGGGCCAGGCGCATCGCACCGCAGAGAAGGTAGAGAAACCCGACCATCCACCCGTGCGAAAAGTCGCGCAGCACGATCTGGTAAATCAGAAGCCCTGGCGCCACGCCAAACGAGACGATGTCGGCCAGCGAGTCGAATTCGCGCCCAAACTCGCTTTCGTTGCCGCCCATGCGGGCCAGGCGACCGTCCAGAAGATCGAAGATGCAGGCTCCCAGGATGAACCAGATCGCCTGGTGAAACTTGGCAATCGGGTTGCCCTCGCCCTGCTGGAGCAGAAGGGTGCCTTCCAAAATTCGCGCCGTGGCTGCCGCCCCGCAAAACAGGTTGCCGGCCGTCATCAGGTTCGGCAGCAGGTAAATTTTCGGAAACTCTTCTGTCTCTTTTGCCATGGTTTCTAACGAAGTCGTGCAATCACGGTGACTCCCCCCTGGACACGCTGCCCCACCGAAACCAGCACTTCGGCGTCCAGCGGGACGTAAATCTCGGTGCGGGAGCCAAAGCGGATCATGCCAAAGCGATCGCCGCGCTTCACAAGGTCGCCCACCTTCGACCAGGCCACAATCCGGCGGGCAATCATTCCCGTGATCTGCCGTACCACGATGGTGGTTCGCGCTCCCTGGAAGCCCCACGTGCGGAACTCGTTGACGCGGGTGGCATCCGGGTGGCGCGCGTCCAGCATCTTGCCGGGGGTCAGCTGGGAATAGATGATCTTGCCGTCGATGGGAGCCCGGTTGGTGTGGACATCAAACACGGAAAGGAAGATGGCTATCCGCCGCATCTTGGTGCAAACCACCTCGGTTTCCTCGATCTCCACGATGTCGGAAACCACCCCGTCGGCGGCGGCCAGCACCACGTTGTCATCCTGCGGGGAGAAGCGGTCGGGATCGCGAAAAAAGTAGAAGGTGTAGAGAACCAGGAGGACGCCAAGGATGGCAAGCCATGGAGCCATCAGGTAAAGGCCGAGCGTGACGGCCAGCTCCACCGCAAAAATCCAACGTGCTTCCCACAGTGTCTGAAATCGCATAAACCCGCAAAGGATACCACGGAAGAGGGAGGGGTAAAGCCCGGATTCTCCCTACGG
>NZ_CALFCW010000023.1:0-5466 GCF_937950555.1 uncultured Pigmentiphaga sp.
GTTTAAGGCACTGGTCTTGAAAACCAGCAAGGGGGCAACCCCTTCCAGGGTTCGAATCCCTGACCCACCGCCATTTTTGCAAGTACGCGAGTTACGGCAGAACAAAGCCGATCCCCTCAACACCAATCCGCCGTACGAACCCAGGGTGATGATTGGTTGTCCTTCGGTCACTTTCTACGTTCGCGAGCGATCCTCGCTAAGGCGCCCAGATCACTAACCAGCCCAGAGATTCCACCCCTAGCGGCAGCGCTGTACTGGTCGCTGCCCGTGCCGCCCGGGCGTCCTGCCGTCGCACATACGGCTAGCCCCTGCCGGTTATAGGTGCCGATGGGAACGTGAAGGCAGCGTCAACTAGTGAGGCACAACCCAGTCTGGCTGTGTACCCAATCGATCTAAAAAGACCCAGATATTCGCTTTCGGCGCGTGCTATTACCGGACGCGTGGCTGCCGCTGCTGACAGCAGGGCAGCACACCTGCAGCGCCTGTCCTGGCAAAAGCTTGCTCGAGCTGAGTACGGTTGGAACGGGCGTCTAGCAGTGGCTCACGTCACCGAGATGACGAAGCCAATCGCAGCCGCCTGCGTCGCTTTGATAGCCGTACAAAGAAAGGATCCCACGCACGGCATTTACCGCGCGCTGCGAAAGTGCCACAGCCCTTTTTTTGCCGCCCTCAGCTACCACTTTCCAATTTCTCGGTGTCGGCCAGTCTCAGAACCTCCTGAAATAAGTGGTAAACGGCTCGGTTCGCTTTCAGGCTTACTCCGTCTACGCTGCCTAGCGCCATCCCCGTATATCCATCGAACGCACCATGCGCCAAAGGCGCACGGATACTGGCCTCAACCTCGTCCCATTCGGGCATGACATCCTCGCGACCGAGCCGCAACGCCAAAGCAGCGGCTATAGCGTAAGCGCCCCAGTTTGAAACGGACACCGGAAACAGGATGTCGACGTCTGTACCGTCGAGCAACCCCGTACTGCAGCCGCAACGACAGGCATAGCGCTCTGGCTGCCTCGCATACAGTGCTTCCCGTATTACCCCGAAGCCGATCTCATTGCCACCGTCGCCTATCCCCACTGTCAAAAGGCCATGCCGCCTCGCCTCGGCCGCCAGTACATGGGCATGGGCCACCCATTCGGCGTCCTTTTGCACGCCCGACCCATTATGAAAACGGCCTTCGCTGCTGGGCCCTGGTTTTTCAATGAAAAAAACGGCAGACCACCCTCGGGGTTGGCTCAACAAGTCATGCGCAAAAGCTTGTGCAGCAGTTGCTCCGGTAGGAAATGGCAGGCAAATCGCGCCGTTATTGCGCCTTTCCCACGCGGCACCTGCCAACAATGGCATGCCCGCGGCGCTTACCGCCGCGCGAACGCCGGGCAAGAAGCGTTCCTCGCACAACACACAACTGGGGATACCTATGGCTGCGAAAGCCCGGGCCAGCACGGCCACACCGGACGGGCCGTCCGTTTCGCCTTGCGGTAACCATTCAGGATTTCCGGTACCGGTAACGAGAATCACCGGTCCAAGACCTTCTTGGCCCAAAACGCGTTCAACAATCCGGCTGGTCAATGCCACATCACCTTGAATCTGCCGGGCACATTGATAGCGGATCTCCACACCACCTTGTTGCGCCGGGCGGTTCTTGAATTCTAGATTAGCCACCCGATCTAGATATTCGAAGTAGTAGGACGACACGCTACGCTTAGTCGTCATCGCCAAACCCCATGCGAATGTCCAACCACTGTTCCCACAGTTTGGAAATCGAAGCGTAGTCCTGCTGTCCCAGTCCTACCGCCTTGGCAATGTCATACACGGTGTGTGATGCCTGAAGGGTAAACACGGGAACGCCAAGCTCGTAGGCCAAATCCAAGATCAAAGCAGAATCCTTTCTCGCGTTATCGGTAGGCATCCCACCCTCAAAATTCTGATGCTTGATGCGTTCGCCGAAGCGATGAATGAGTGGACGCATTAGGCCAGACTCCTTTTTCATGAGCGTGTAGTAAACGCTCAACGGTATACCCGCCTTTCTCGCCAACGCGGCCCCTTCAATAAGGGTAACCATTGTCGTGTGCGCAATGGCATTATTTACAAGCTTTGCCCGCATGCCTGCCCCGGGTTCACCCAAGTGAAAAATTTCTTCTGCAATAGACGACAGAATCGGCTTCGCACACTCGAAATCCGACGGCGACGCGCCCACCAGAAAAATCGTTCTTCCCTCAGCGAGACGCTGGACCCCCCCCACGATCGCAGAATCCAAGGCACTCGCTCCGCGAGATCCCAAATGCTCTGCCATCCATGCAATGTCGGACGGGGAAACAGTGCTGGTCTCTATGACCAAGCGGCCATTTATTTCCAACTCACCCAGCGACTGGATTACCTCGCGAGAGGCTTGCGGCGTCGGCAAGGAAAGAAGAATGACCTCACACCGCCTTACAATCTCGTGCAACCCATCGACGACATCCCCACCCATTCGGGCGAAGGCGGCCATCTTGGCAGAGTCGCGATCGTAGGCAACGACGCTACGCGTCTGCAGCAAAGCCGTTGCCAGGGCACGCCCTGCATTGCCGAGTCCTACCAGACCAATAGCGTTGACTGTGCTCATTTCAGTGCATCGTTGTAAAGTGATTCGTCATGTTCGAGCCACCAAGTCGGAAAGAACGGCACCCGGCTGTTGTCCATGCTGGTCCAGGGGGTGGCAAGCTTTTTCTGAAGCAAGACGACGTGACTGTCAGCCCTGGATAGAACAAAATGCCTATGACTAGGAAGCAGTGCATCTACCTGCAAAGCGACTAGCTTGCGCACGGACTCCAGGAATTGCCGGAAATCAGTCTCAGCCGACACAGTGCCATGGCCGCCTTCTGCAAATACGGTGTCGCCACTGAAGAGCACCTTTTGCTCGCCGAGCTGCATGACAAAGGATATGGAATCCGGACTGTGTCCGGGCGTATGGATAGCACTAAGCGTCAGTTTCCCGACATGAATGCTGTCGCCGTCGGCCAATCGGCGATGCGTAACGGCCGGCTCTAGGCGCGCACCCCGCCGGGCAATATGAGTGCGGGACCATGCCGCCGTTTCCACGACTTCACATGCCAGCGAATGGCCATGAATGTCAGCGCCGGTTAGGCGTTGCCACCAGGCGCATCCGCGGGCATGATCCCAGTGCGAATGAGTCAACAATATCTGGCGGATTTTCTCCACCGGTATCCCATCTTCCCGCAAGTTCTCCAGCATCCGTTCCGGCCGAATGCCGCTGCCTGCGTCGATAAGTGCTGCTTCTGCGCCGCCATCCACGAGATAGATATGGGCATCGGTAGGATGGGAAATCCCCATTCCGCCACTGCCGACCAAATAGATCGCACAGTCTCCGTCCCGCAGGATTTTCATATCCCTCCCTCGCCTCCAGCGTTAGTTCATTGCGGTGGCATCTCACTCAGTCGACGGATGCCCCGGCCGTGCGAATCACTGCCGCCCATTTCTTCAGCTCGCTATTGATGTGCGCTGCGAACGCTTCCGGGGTGCTTGCAATCGGCGTCGCCCCATAAGAAAGCAGCTGCTGCCTGATCGCGGGCGATTGAACAATGTCCACTACAATGGCGTTCACACGACTCACGATTTCTTTCGGAGTCCCGGCAGGAAATAACAGCCCATACCACGACCCAACTTCATAACCGGGCAGACCAGCCTCCGCGACTGTAGGCAAGTCCGGTAGCGAAGGATCCCGCGTCGCACTCGTTACTGCGAGTGGACGTACCTTTCCCGCCTTGATATGCGGCATAGCACTGGGAAGCGTATCGAAAAGAACCTGGATCTCTCCGGCAATCAGGTCCACCTGTGCCGCGGCCGTTCCTCGATACGGAATGTGCAGCATCTCCACACGCGCCATCGATTTGAACAATTCGCCGGCCAGGTGGTGCGAGCTACCATTTCCAGATGACCCAAAGTTAATTTTTCCAGGGCTGGATTTGGCCATCGCAATCAAATCTTGAATTGACTGTACGGGAAGCTTGGGATTAACCAGCACCACGCTAGGAGTCGAGGCTATAAGCGTCACCGGTTCGAAGTCCTTGACTGGGTCGTAACCAGTTTTCTTGTACAGACTCGGGTTAATTCCGTGGGTTGCGACCACCCCCATCAACAATGTGTAGCCGTCTGCCTTGGCCCGAGCTACCTGCTCCGTACCGATATTTCCACCGGCACCCGCACGGTTTTCGACGACTAGGGGAACCTTGAGCGCAGCCGCCATGGGTTCTGCCAATAATCGCGCGATCAGATCACTAGTACCGCCTGCAGCATATGGAACGACAAGTCGGATAGGCTGTGAGGGGTAGGAGTCGGCTTGCGCCGCGGTTATTGGACTCGCAGCCACCAAAGCGAACGCAGCTATCGCTTTCAGGAAATTCATTTGTCTCCCTCCTTGCAGTATAGTGCATAATATGCACATCTGAATCTTCCTATGGGCAAAATTTTACAGGCGTCTCTTATTCGACTCAATCTATTCCGGAAAATTAAGTTCATATTATGAACGAAGCAGATCTTAATCAGCAGAATGTGCGCCTACCGGTGCCCACTCCCGGCAGGCTCTCGACCGGCACGCAAAGCATTGAACGCGTCGTAGCCTTACTGCGAGCGCTCATCCCCCGTAACAAACGGGGCGCAACGGCCGCTGAACTGGCCAAGGCCGCAGGCCTGGACCGGACCACGGCGCACCGCATCCTGAAGTGTCTGGCGCGGGAACAATTGCTTTCCTTCAGCCCCGACAAGCATCGCTACCAGTTGGGCCCTCTCGCAGCCGAACTGGGTGCAGTCGCCTCGGAAACATTCGATCTCGTGGGGCTGTGCCGCCCGACGCTGGCCCGCATTGCTGACGACGTCGGCGACACTGTGTTCCTTATGGTGCGTCGTGGCGACGACGCTGTATGTGCCGACCGGGTATCAGGCGCGTATCCGGTAAAGACCTTTGTTGTCGATGTTGGCGTGTATCGGCCTCTTGGAATCGGTGCAGGCAGCATGGCGATTTTGTCTGCCCTCCCTCCAGAGTCAGCTGCACTGCTGCTCGAACACAACCAGGCTCGGTATACCCGGTACACGCCAAATTTGAGCGATCTCAGACAACTGATGGAAGAATCCCGAAAACGGGGTTATGTCGTCATGGATGTCATAGACGTTGAAGGCGTACGCGCCGTTGGAATGGCGGTGATGGTGCGCGACCGGCCGATTGCAGCATTGAGCATCGCTGCCATATCTATGCGCATGACAGAATCGAGGGTGACACAGCTCGCCGCCCTGCTTCGCCGCGAAGCGACTGCATTGGGCAAAATGCTCGAGCGGCGCATGAATGTGCAAGACTGCGCCGCTTAGCCGCCAAGACGAAGGTCCCGAAGCGACCCTAAATCACCGCCTCGATCAAAAACGGCCCCTTGCGCGCCAGCGCCGCACGCAGCAAGTCGACGAACCGGCCCGCATCCTCTG
>NZ_CALFCW010000024.1:0-4164 GCF_937950555.1 uncultured Pigmentiphaga sp.
GACCGGTGGGCCGCCGACCGCGCCGCGATGGTCGAGCTGCCGCCGGTGGCCCCGATGGTCGGGCTGACCGGGCGGATCCGGCTGGCGCGGGACTACTACGTGCGCATCGACGGCAACGATTACTCGGTCAACCCGCGCGCGATCGGCCGGTTCGTCGACTGGATCGCCACCCCCGCCCTGGTTGCCGTCACGTGTGCCGACCAGCTGGTGGCCACTCACGAGCGGGTCTGGTCCAGCGGGGCCACGATCACCGATCCCGAGCACAAGGCCACCGCCCGGGAGATGCGCGCCGAGTTGGCCGCCACCCGCGCCCGGCCGCGGTCGGGCACCCGGTCCCACCCCGACGGGCACGTCGTGGCCATCCGCGCGCTGCCGGACTACGACGCGCTGTTCGGCGTCACCTTCGACCCCACCACCCACACCGATCCCGTCGCCGATCCCGTCGGCGGGCCGACAACTGCAGAGGGGCACCCTGGATGACCATCACGAAGACAGCACCCACGACCACACCGGCGGACACGACCACACCGGCGATCTCGTGTCCGGGGATAGAAGGAAGGTGCGTGAACCTGCCCCGTTGGAGCAGTTTCATCATGCCGGGCGCAATCCCGGCAGACATTACCTTAATGACGACGTCCTCCGGTCCCGGCTCCGGCACTGGGATTCTTTCGAGGCTCAATTCAGTCGCGCCCTTGTGGGCGCGCGCGGCAAGCATGGTGGTCATTTCGCTACCTTGTTCACGGCTGGCGGCGCAGCGCGTCGATTTCTTCGGGGTTCATGCGGATCGATTGCCGCGCGGCCTGCGCCACCTGGGGGATGGGCCGCACGGATACCAGCGACAGGTGCGTGCTGGGCTGCGCGTGGATGCTGGTAAACGCCACCGCGCGGGGAATGCGGACAAAGTCTCCAGGCATGAGCTGCACCGCGCCGCGCTGGGTGACGAGGGTGCGCGTACCCGACACCTGGTACTGGATCTCCTCGGCGTTGCGCAGCCGGCGATAGACCTGCCCGGAAGAAACCGCGGCGGTCGCCTGCCCGATCATGATTTCCGGACTGCGGTACAGCCACTGCGTGGCCTGGGCGTCCTCGTCCGGCCGCAGCACCTCCAGCCTGTCTCCAGTTTCATCGGCATGCGCCAGCAACAGCTGTTCATCGACCGGTCCGAGCGCGACGTCCTGACCCGGCCCGGCAATGCCCTCGGTGACCAATTCATTCACCGGCGCCGGCGACCAGCCGGGAAACGGCGGGATCCTGGCTTCGGAATGGCGCGCCACAGGTCCCAGCCGCTCGACGGGACCGGGAACATAGAACAGCAGGTGGATGTCGCGCCGGCCGTAGTTGTCGTGAGCGACGCCGTCGGGAAGGAGGGCGAATTCGCCCGGCACCACGTCGACGCTGCCGAGCTCGGTCATGATGGTGCGGTCGCCGCACACCTGGTAGGAAATCTCGTCCACGCCGCAATTGCGATGATAGAAAGGTTGACGCGCGTTCATCGTCTGCCACTCAATGCGCACCGATGCGCTCTCATAGACACCGCGCGGCGGCACGAAAGGCTGCTCGACATACTCGGGGGGAAAATGCACCACCTCGATGGGCGGATACTCGCGCGGGGGACGCCCGGCGCCCGGCAGGGGCGCCGCAAGCAACAGCTCTTCGCGCCGCCGCAGTTTGCGCGGCGGCGCGTCGAAGGGGAAAACTTCCAGATACTCGTAAACCTCAGACATGACGGTCTCCTCGGCCAGCACCATTCATGCGCGGCGCTAGCCCACAGTTCATGCGCAACGCTCGGCCACAGAGGCAGCTTCAGGCCAGCAGACCGGCCTCGCGGTAATAGCGCTGGGCGCCGGCGTGCAGCGCTATAGGGGGGTTTGCCATCTTGGCGGGCTCCAGCGGATACGACAGCGGACTGCGCTGTGGCGGCAAATGGCGATACTGACGCTCGATGGCGCCACGCGTTTCCACCAGGCACCAGGTGAGCAGATGCGCGACGTCCTCGTCCATGTCATCGCGCACCAGCACCATGAAATCCGAGAAATCGAGCGCGTCGATCTGTTTTTCCAGCGGCTTCCAGTACCCCGCGGGCAGCGGATTGTTCCGGAAGCCGTGATCCTCGCGCAGGCGGGCGAGCGCGCCTGCGTCCGCCGCCAGCGGCACGACCTGCCCGGACTCAACCAGGTGCGCCCACCACGGCGTCATGATGGCTTCCTGCAACACCGCGTCCACCTCGCCCGCTTCCATGCGCGTCAGGCTGTCTCGGGGGTTGGTGTCTTCGACATAGGTTCCGCCCCAGGCGGCCAAGGTAGCATCGTCGATGCCATGCGCCTGCATGAACAGGCGCGCGACATAACCGATGAAATTGGTGCCGTCGTTGCGCGAGGTCGCTATGCGCAGGGCCGGCTTGCGGCGATGCAGCTCCTCGAACGATCCGATGCCGAGGTCGGCACGCAAGCCCAGGACCATGCGGTCGTTCTGCGGCAGAACCGCGAGCGAGCGCAGATTGGGCGCAGCCCGCCCCTGGAATATGCCTTGGCCGGTCAACGCGGCGGGCATCAGCATCGCTGGCGTAACGAGGCAGAGATCCGCCTCGCCTTCCTGCACCAGGTCGATGGCCTCGATACCCCCGCCTCGTATGCTCCATATCGCCACCCGGCTACGCGACCCGGCGCGCTTGCAGAACTCTTCGCACAACCAGGAACAGATGCGATGGAAATTGGCCGCGCCCCAGTCGCCGACGAAACGCAGGTGGTAAGAGCGGGAAAGAGCGGGTTGCATGATTTTTTTCCTCCTTATTCCACTTTGACGTTGGCGTCGCGGATCACCTTGGCCCAGAAGTCGTTCTGCTCCCGCACCAGCGCCGCAAAGGACTTCTGGTCGCCATCGACCGGCTCGAACCCCAGCTCGAGCAGCCGGGTCCGGATCTCGGGACGCGCGAGCACCTTCTGCACCGACGCCGCCATCTTGGCCGTCAATTCCGGCGGCGTTCCGGCCGGAACCAGCAGGCCGCCGAAGCCCACGATTTCAAAGCCGCCGTAGCCCAGCTCCTTCATGGTGGGAACGTCGGGGCTGATGGGAGAACGCTCGGACCCGGTGCTGGCCAGAATGCGCATCGTGCCCGACCGCACGTGGGGCAGCAGGTCGGAATACGACGCGAAGGCGCTGGAGATGCGCCCCGCCGCCACGTCCATCAATGCCAGAGGAATGCTCGTATAAGGCACGTGCAGCATGTCGATACCCGCCTGCTGCATGAGGATGACCATGTTCAGGTGCGGCGTGGTCCCCTGGCCCGGGCTGGAGAAGGACAGCTTGGCACCGGGCTCGGCCGCGTGTGCGGCAAACTCCTTGACGGTTTTGGCGGGGAGCCCGGCGTTGACGCCCAGCCACAGCTGCGCGTTGAACAGCTGCGCGACCGGCGCAAAGCTGGTGACGGGATCGTAGCCCGCGTTGCGCAACAGGTGCGGCGCCTGCACAAAGGGAGTCGTGCCCAGCAGCATCGTGCGGCCATCGGGCGGCGACTTCGCCACATGCGCCGCACCGATGACGCCAGACGCGCCGGCGCGATTGTCCACCACCACCGGCACGCCCCATTCCTTGGAGAGCGGCTCGGCCACCAGCCGCGCGGCGTTGTCGAACGAGCCGCCGGCCCGGGTGGAAACCACGATCGTGACGCGTCCGCCGTCGAAGAGCTCGGCATTCGCGGTACCGGTGCCGGCCAGCGCCGCCACGCAGGCAAAGGTCATGAGGCAGGAGCGGGCAAGCAGGCTGCGACGGCTGGCGCCGACGTTGGAAAAAATCGGGTTCATGGTTGTCTCCCTCTATCCCGGTTAATTCATTTTTTTGCAAATACTGGGGCCCCGCACAAAGGAGGTCAAACCCGAATCTCAATTATTGAGACACCCTCGAAGGCCGTGCCGCACCTCTGCCAGCAGGCTCGCCACGGGTAATTAAGAGGATGACTCGTAGGGGTAAACCAGCCTGGTTATCCAAACAGGCGTATCGTTTCCGTACTGCAAACCGGAAGTCCGCCTTGAATCCCTCCGCTCCCTTGCGCCGCTCCGGCGGCGGCTTCGCGACGCTTCGTACCCTGCTGCCTTACCTGTGGCCGCCCGGCGCCGCCAACCTGCGCTTGCGCATCGTGACGGCGGTAGCCTTCCTCATCGCCGCCAA
>NZ_CALFCW010000025.1:0-53396 GCF_937950555.1 uncultured Pigmentiphaga sp.
ATCGCCCGCGCGTGACGGCGGCCAAGCGCGCCTCGAGCGTCGCGGCCCGATCCTCCTCGGGCAGCGCCAGCAAGGCGTCGGCCTGGGCGCGGGGCATGGACCAGACCATGGACACCTGGTGCCCGTCGTCGGTGTCCGGCATGGGCAACAGGGCCAACACGCCGTCGGGCGTGAACCACTGGCAGGCGCACTCCTGGTGCGGCAACGCCGACGTCAAATGTACAACCACTCCGGTCGCGCCGTAATCGAAACGCTCGACCGTCAACCCCGCGGCCGCGCGCAGGCGCGAGTCGGCGCCGTCAGCCGCCACCGCCAAGCGGGCATGCAGCGTCGTGCCCCCCGCCGTCTGCAGCGTCCAGCCGGACCGGTCGGGACCACGCTCGGCCCCGGTGAAAGCCTCTGCCACCCAACGTATCCCGGACCACTGCACCGCCTGGCGCAGCACACGCTCGATCTCGCGCGACTCCATGATCCATGCGAGGTAGTCGCTGCCAGCCTGCCAGGCAGACAAGCCCAACCTTCCGGGGTGCCTGCCCCATGCGGGCCGGTCGCCGAAGATTTCCATCGCCCGCACGCCGGCGATGCGATTGGCCGGCAGGGCATCCCAGATGCCCAATTCCGCCAACAGCTGTCGGCTCGCGGGCGAGATGGCGTAGACGCGCGGGTCGAAGCGATCGGGCTCGAGCGGGGGCAGCGGCGCGCGCGGCCCCACCAGGGCCACGGCCAGCCCCTGGCGAGCAAGCGCAAGTGCCGTGGCCAAGCCGGCGATGCCGGTGCCGACTACGACGATGTCTGCGTGGTTGGACGAAGCTGAAGTCATGGCATGAGCGACGATAGTGGCGCCAGTGTACAGCGCCGCCTCAACCGTTCGCAGCCTCCTCCCTGAGCTGGCGGTAATAATGGCCCAGGATCTGCTGCCGGGTGCTGAGGCGCTCATTGCTGGGGCAAGGAAAGCGGAGCACGATGTCGAGCCGCTTGGGATCGACCGGTTCGATGACGACCAGCGGCTCGCTATCGGGCAACGCAATCAAATACGCACCCTCGATGTGACGAAAGTGCATGTTGGCCTGCTGCAGCCACGGTTCGCACACCGCGCGCCCGGCTTTCAGCAACCGCGCTTGCGCGGCGGGGATATCGTCGCTCGGCTCCATCGGCACCCGTACGGTTTCCAGGACGAACGTGCCCATCGCGGAAATCATCCGCACGGGATTGAGCAGCAACAGCATGTTGGGGAAACGGCAGACGCGCCCAGTCACCAAGCCTGACGACGCCTGCTCCAGAAGCGTGGTGGTGAACAGGTCGATGGTCAGCACTTCGCCCTTCATGCCATTGATCTCGATGATGTCGCCGACCGAATAGGTGCGCTGCGTCGCGCGCATCAGCGACCCGAGGGCGCTCATCACGTACTCCTTGCTGGCGATCGCCACGGCCGCCGCCAGCGCGGCGACCGACAACGCGAAATGGCGGAGTTGGCCGCCCCAGATGAAGAGCAGCAGGAGCAGCGTGACGATGGCGATGGCGTTGCGCACGGTCAAGTAGCCCGTGCGCCGCTCGCCCTTGGAACCCGAGCCTTTGTCGCGGTAGTAGCGAACAGCGGCGCGGGTGGCGAGCGTCGCGCACGCCAACACCACCACGGTCAGTATGAGCTGGCCGGGCGTGTCGGATGCATGAAACCAGGCGGTGAACCGGGCCCAGGCCGAAGTAATGACGTCCATGGAAACGAGCGTATCCGCAAAGCGCAATGGCGCCATTCTACGTTGGTGTCAACCCCACGCGCAGTGTTATGGTTCAGTCTGGGCGCCCCGGCGCCCGAGGGCACGCCCCGCTGCGGCGCCCCGCCCACGCGTGCACGATGTCCGGTGCCCGCGGCCCCTGCGTCCCCGACGCACCCTCTGCCGGACCCTGGCCGCCAGCCGGCCGTGCGCTCCGCCACACCCAGATGGCAATCCATCATTCAAGCAACCGCCGCAGGCTCTCTTGCGGCCCGTCATATAAGGAGAAAACTTTGCTGCTCCACGCCAAGCGCTTCATTCCCGTCGCCCTCCTACTCTCCGCCCCAGCTTGGGCCCAGGCGCCGCTGAAGCCGGACGGTCAATGGCGTGGCTCGGTCAGCGCTGGAGCCAGCGTCGCATCGGGCAACACCGACTCGACTTCGATCAACCTCGGGGCCAACGCCGGACGCGCGACCGAGCGCGATCGGCTCAATTTCGCCCTCACCGCCCTTTACGGGACGAAGAAAGAGAACGGAGACCGCTCCGAGACCGCGAATCTGCTGCGCTTGGGTGGGAAGTACGACCGTGACGTCACCGATCGCATTTTCGGTTTCGGCTCGCTCGACATCGAGCACGACAAGCTGCAGGAACTCGATTTCCGGGGCGTGGCGGCGGTAGGCCTCGGCCACCACTTCGTCAAGACCGAGAAAACGGTGTTCGACGTGTTCTCAGGCCTGACTTACAACCATGAGCGTTTCACCTCCGAAACCCGCAACTCGACGGAGTGGCTGCTGGGCGAAGAATCCACGCATATGATCTCCGACACCACGTCGCTGCACCAGCGGTTGGCCATCTACCCCAACTTGAGCGACGGGGGCGAATACCGCATCCAGTTCGACGCCGGCCTGACGACGTCCATCACGAAGAAAATCGAACTGAAGGTAACGATCTCCAATCGCTACCTGAGCAATCCGCAACCCGGCGTGAAGAAATCCGACACCCTGCTGTTGACCAACATCGGCTACCGGTTCGGAGATTGACGCGGGCGATCCGGTCGCCCGCGGCGGCGACCGGACCAGGCTTATCCGATCTTTGCGCCGTGCCGGCGGAACAGCTCCCTCAATCGCGCGACATCGCCCTGCACCCGACGCGACAGGAACGCCAAGACGTAGCGGTCGGGCCGCACTAGCAAGGCGTCCGCGCCCGCTTCGGCCAACACCTTCTGCAGCACGCCCTCGCAATCGCGCACGAGCAGGCGCCCGGCCTCAGCAGGCGGCAGCGGCCAAGGGAAATCATCCTGCGCCGGAACGATCTCGACCCGCCGCATGCCGAACGCGGCAACCAACGACTCGACCTCCGGCGCAAGCGGTTGCCCTACCCACCCCACGTAGGCAAAGCCAGGCCCCAGTATTTCATCCAGCAATTGCCGGCGTCCCCCGGGTAGCTCCACCTTGGGCTGCGGCAACAACTGACCGGCCTTGACCGCCGCATCGGGCGCCTGGCAGGGCACGAAAAAGCCCTCGCCAAAGCGCGGCTTGGGCTTGAACTTCAATTGCAGCACGTAGTCCCGGGCCGGCGGATAAAGACTGCAGGCCTTCAGCGCCCATTGCGCGGCCATGGCGCCGAGCAAGGATTTCGGCTGCATGTAGCGCCCGATCAGCAACGCCATCTTGATCAGCGCCCATGCGTGCGGCTTGCGCTCGGCCTCATAGGTGTCGAGAAGCTCGGCGCCCAGCCTCCCATGCACGACTTCCTGCAGCTTCCACGCGAGATTGGTGACGTCACGGATCCCACTGTTCATCCCCTGCCCCGCAAACGGCGGCGTCAGGTGCGCCGCGTCCCCCGCGAGCAAGACTCGCCCCTGCCGCCAACGTTCCGCCAGCCGGGCATGGAAGGTGTAAACCACCTTGCGCGCGATGGGCAGTTCAGCGTCGAGAGGCTCCCGTTCGCGGATCCAGGCGCGGAAGCGCTGTTCATCGAGCACATACTCGGGCGTCTCGCCTTCCTTGAGCATGAACTCGTACCGCACCGTGCCGTTCGGGCCGGGCAAGCGTATCGCGGGACGGACCGGATCGCAGTAGGTGCGAGTGTGGCGGAACGGCGCAGTGCGATCCAGCATGTCGACGATCAGCCACTTCTCGGCGAAGGTATTGCCCGACATGGCGATGCCAAGCTGCTCGCGCACGCCGCTGCGGCCGCCGTCGCACGCGACCAGCCAATCGCAGCTCAGCACGACGCGCTTGCCGTCGTGCTCGACGTCGAGCACGACCTTGTCCTGCTCCTGCGTGAACTGCCGCAATTCGTGCCGAAACAACGCGTCCACGTGCGGGAAGCGCTGCAGCCCGGCACATAGCTGCCTGGCCAGCACGGGCTGCCTGAACGCATTTCGCTTGGGGTAGCCATACTCCGTCGATTGGGGCTCGATGCGCGCGAACTGCCGTCCCGACCAGGAGTAATAGTGCACGCCGTAGCCTTGCACGATGGTAGGAAGAATCTCGTCGATCAGCCCGGCGGCCTGCGCGGTACGCAGGCTTTCGTCGTCGATCGACACGGCGCGCGGTTCGTCCACCGTGGAGGCGTTGCGCTCGAGCAGCAGCGTGCGTACGCCATACACCCCGAGTAGATTCGCAAGCGTCAAGCCAGTCGGGCCGGCACCGAGGACGATGACCGGATAATGAGAAGATGCGTGCATGATTCCTATCGTTTGCTTCGAGCCCGGAGGCGTTCGTTCTCCAGGGCGGATTCGATGGACGAGGCGGCAGAAAACACTTTGGAGAGCACCGCGTTGCGGCGTCCTGCCGGCAACTTGGCGACGGGTATGACGACGCTGAGGCTCCCGAGCACGCGCGTGCCATCGAGCAAGGCGACGGCAAGCCCCGCCATCCCCGGATCCACTTCACTGTGCGTGACGCAGGCCTTGGCCTCCCTCAAGGGCTCCAGTTCGGCCAGGAAACCGGAAAAATTCGCAGGAAAGCCCGCCTCGACGATCGCGGCGCGGTCCCGCCGCCAGAGGCGCTCCAACTCCACGCGTGGCAGGTGTGCCAGAATGACTTTCGAAGTCGCGCCCCGGTATAGCGGCATGGCGCGACCGCGCTCGTAACTCACCTGGCTAACCGGCTCGGCCGGCGCCTCCTGGTGGATGCACAGGACCTTGTCGCCGTGCACCCGGCACAGCAGCACGACCCCTCCCGTATCGACGGCGAGCTTGCGCAGCAGCGATCCGGATGCCTGCAGCAGCGGGTCCGCCAAGCGAATCTGGCGATCCAGCTCCACGATCAGCGGACCGAGCGCATATCCCCTGTCGGCCACCCGTTCGAGCAGGCCCGCCTCCTCCAAGGCTTTCAAGTCGCGGTAAATGCTCGCGCGCGACACGCCGAGCTCGGCCATGAGCTCCGCCGGCTTACGCACCGGCCGGCTCAGATCGAAGGAAGCGAGGATGCGCAGCAGGCGGGCGGACATGCGCGCCTCAATCCCGCATGATCGCCTTGCCCCACACGTTCAGCGTGCGCTCCTCGTGGGGCCAGATGCCCACTGGCCGGTCTGGCGCGCACACCTCGATCTCCGCCGAGATCTCGGCCAGGTTGCCATCGGGATCACGCACCATGAAGAACACGTCATCGCCCGGGCCGTGGCGGCCGATGCCCCAGACAATGGTCTCCTTGACCGCCGCCATGTGATCGCCCCACGTCTTCATCTCGTTCCAACCCGTGGTTTCGAACGACTGGTGATCGAAGCCCGGCTTGGGGGCACGGAACAGCGCCAGCGCATGGTGGAGATGTTCGGTGCGCAAAAAACATGCACGCAGCGTGCCCTCGCCATCCTGCACACGGTCGGAGAGCGTAAAGCCCAGTTCGCCTTCATAGAACGCCAGCATGGCCGCCGGATCCGTGGTGCGCAGCGCGAAATGTTGCAGGTGCGCGGCAGGCAATTCATCGCGGGCAGGCACGCCTGCCGGCACGCCCGGGCGCAACATGAACACGACCAGGTTGCCGTCGGGATCGCGCGCCGCGAGCGCATCCTCGCACGCAACCGGCAACGCGGGCACCGGCTCCGTCGCCCGCCCCTGCGCCTTGGCGCGGAAGGCCTGCCAGCGATCCGCGTCGGCAAAGCCGAAAGCCGCGTAGGCCAATGCATTGGCCGGACCGGCGGACAACACCAGCGTGCGCCCCGGTGCCGCACACACCCAGCGCTCACCCTTGGCAACGGTCTGCAGGCCGTGCGTACGGGCATAGAAATCCGCCAGCCGCTGTGGATCCGGCGAAGTCAAATGCAGATGATGCAGCGATGCACCCAATTCCATGATGTCTTCCCGATCGACTTGTGATTGTGTGGTCGAACTATCGTCGCTGACGCGCGCAGCGTCAATGCAATTTCTCATATATTGAGACAAAACCGGGATCCGTTCGCCCGAGTGAAGCAAAGAGTTCATGTCGCTGGCCGCGCTAGCTTGGATCGCAGTGGCGACTTGCCAAAAAGCGCAAGAACTATGAGAAAATTACTTACTCAAATCAATTACATAAATACTTATCTTGGCTCCGCAATGTTAGTGCGATTTTCGGCTTCACGCCGTTTCTGGCCGATCGAACCGCAACGACACCGCCGCGGACCTGACTGACACATCTATTTAGCGTCCGAGATCGAGGCAGCGCTTATGACACGCATCGACAAAGTTCTGGTTATAGGGGGAGGGATCGGCGGACTGTCCGCAGCGATCGTCTTTGCATCCCAAGGCAAGAAAGTCGAACTGCTGGAAAAACGCCGGGACTTCAACGTCCCTGGCGTCGGCCTCGGCCAACCGGCATGCGCACTGCGGGTCTATCGGCGACTAGGCGTCTTGGAGGAGATCCTCGATACCGGGTTTTGCTATGACCACATGTCCACTTTCGACCCTAACCGGGTGCTCATTGCCGAACACCGATTTCAGATGGGGGGAAACGGACTTCCCGCATTCTGTGCTCTGCCGCGGGCAGATCTACACAGGATTCTCTGCAGAAGAGCGGAGACGCTGGGTGTCGAATTTCACATGGGTGCCGAAGTGGTTTCATTCGGAGGTGAACACGGCACCGAAATCAGCTTCAGCGACGGCACGTTCGGGGAATACGATCTCGTTGCGGCCTTTGACGGAATACGTTCGACCGCGCGTCGGTACATCGTGGGTGACCTGTTCGGTCCGCGCCCCTGCGGTATCGGTGCGTGGCGCGTCCAGGTCGACCGCCCGAGATACGTTACCGGCATGGAGTTCCTGCAAGGCATACGCGGCAAGGCAGGCGCTATTCCGATAGGCCGGGACAAGATGTATCTATTCAACATTCGGCCGGAAAACCCGTCCGAGCATTTTCCCGCGGACGCCATGCACTTACTGTTAAAGGAACGGCTAGAGCAATTCGGCTCCTACGTCATGGACATCGCCAAAAGCCTGACGCCGAAAAGCCCGATAGTATACGGCGCGTTGGAGCCTTTCATCGTCCCGTATCCCTGGCATCGAGGAAGGGTGGTCATGGGAGGCGACGCGGCTCACGTCGTTCCGCCGCACTTGACCGCCGGCGCGGCCATGGCTGTTGAAGATGCCTATGTGCTCGCCCAATTCGTAGCATCCGACTCCGGTAGTATTCACGACCGGCTCCGCGCCTATGCCGAGACCCGCTTTGCGCGCAACGCGTTCGTATATACCTTTGCCTGCGAATGGATGAACATCGAGCAGTCCGTCCGCTCTGAAGCAGATCTGGCTGCCGCCAGGATCGAATATTCGAAAAACCTGGATGGCCGCATCAGCACGGCCGATCGCATACTCGATTCGTTCACTTGCTGATGCGTGCGTTGGGTACACGCCACATCCAGCGTACGGCTGCCCATGAAAACGCGTCCCCTGCGCCAGCAACAAACGACACGCGTATCCCTCGATGAACCGAAAAAAAACCCTCGGACGGTAGGCCGAAGGTCTCTCCTTGGGAACTACGGGGAGCCACTGCCGGCTCCCCGTAATCCGCCGTCACTCAGACGCTGACCGAGTCGGCAACCGCCTTGAAATCTTCGATCTGGTCGAAGTTCATGTAGCGATAGATCGACTTCTCGTGGTCGGCCAGGACACCGGCTTCTGCCATGTACTCTTCCTTGGTCGGGATACGGCCCAGGCGCGAGCAAATGGCGGCCAGTTCCGCCGAGCCCAGGTACACGTTGGTGTTCTTGCCCAGACGGTTGGGGAAGTTCCGCGTGCTGGTCGACATGACGGTCGCGCCTTCGCGCACCTGTGCCTGGTTACCCATGCACAGCGAGCAGCCCGGCATTTCCATGCGGGCCCCGGCCGTGCCGAGCACGCCGTAGTGGCCTTCTTCGGTCAGTTGCTTCTGGTCCATCTTGGTGGGAGGCGCGACCCACAGCTTGACCGGGATGTCGCGCTTGCCTTCCAGCAGCTTGGAGGCTGCGCGGAAGTGCCCGATGTTGGTCATGCAGCTGCCGATGAACACTTCGTCGATCTTGGCGCCGGCGACTTCCGACAGCGGCTTGACGTCGTCCGGATCGTTCGGGCAGGCGACCAACGGTTCGGTCACATCGGCCAGGTCGATCTCGATCACGGCGGCGTATTCCGCATCCGCATCCGGCTCCAGCAGCTTCGGATCGGCCAGCCAGGCTTCCATCGCCTTGATGCGGCGGGCGATGGACCGGGCGTCCTGGTAGCCGTTGGCGATCATCCACTTCAGCAGCGTGATGTTGCTGTTGATGTATTCGATGATCGGCTCCTTGTTCAGGCGCACCGTGCAGCCGGCGGCCGAACGTTCGGCCGAAGCGTCGGACAGTTCGAATGCCTGTTCCACCTTCAGGTCGGGCAGGCCTTCGATCTCGAGGATGCGGCCCGAGAAGATGTTCTTCTTGCCCTTCTTCTCCACCGTCAGCAAGCCTTGCTTGATGGCGTAGTACGGAATGGCGTTGACCAGGTCACGCAGGGTGACGCCGGGCTGCAGCTTGCCCTTGAAGCGGACGAGCACCGATTCCGGCATGTCGAGCGGCATGACGCCGGTGGCAGCGGCGAAGGCGACCAGGCCCGAACCGGCCGGGAAGCTGATGCCGATGGGGAAGCGGGTGTGCGAGTCGCCGCCGGTGCCCACGGTATCGGGCAGCAGCATGCGGTTCAGCCAGGAGTGGATCACGCCGTCGCCGGGACGCAGCGAGATGCCTCCCCGGGTGCTGATGAAGGCGGGCAGCGTATGGTGGGTCTTGACGTCCACGGGCTTGGGATAGGCGGCGGTGTGGCAGAACGACTGCATCACCAGGTCAGCCGAGAAGCCCAGGCAGGCCAGGTCCTTGAGCTCGTCGCGCGTCATGGGGCCGGTGGTGTCCTGGCTGCCCACCGAGGTCATGCGCGGCTCGCAATAGGTACCCGGGCGGATGCCCTTGCCTTCCGGCAGGCCGCAAGCACGGCCGACGATCTTCTGGGCCAGCGTATAGCCCTTGCCGGTGTCGGCCGGGTTCTTGGGCAGGCGGAACAGCGTGGAAGGCGGCAGGCCCAGCGCTTCGCGCGCCTTGGCGGTCAGGCCGCGGCCGATGATCAGGGGAATGCGGCCGCCGGCGCGCACTTCGTCGAGCAAGACTTCGGACTTGAGCTCGAACTCGGCGATGACTTCGCCGTTCTTGAGGGCCTTGCCCTCATAGGGGCGCAGCTCGATGACGTCGCCCATCTCCATCTTGGAGACGTCCAATTCGATCGGCAGTGCGCCCGCGTCTTCCATCGTGTTGTAGAAGATCGGGGCGATCTTCCCGCCCAGGCAGACGCCGCCGAAACGCTTGTTCGGGACGAAGGGAATGTCTTCCCCCGTCCACCACAGCACGGAGTTCGTGGCCGACTTACGCGAGGAACCGGTACCCACCACGTCGCCCACATAAGCGACCAGGTGGCCTTTTTCCTTCAGGGCCATCAGCTGCTTGATCGGGCCAACCTTGCCCGGCTCATCCGGCTCGATGCCCGGGCGCGGGTTCTTGAGCATGGCCAGGGCGTGCAGCGGGATGTCGGGGCGGCTCCACGCGTCAGGGGCGGGAGAGAGGTCGTCGGTATTGGTCTCGCCGGGCACCTTGAACACGGTGATCGTCAGGCTTTCCGGGACTTCCGGACGGCTGGTGAACCACTCGGCCTCGGCCCAGCTTTGCAGCACGGCCTTGGCGTTGGCATTGCCCTGGTCGGCCTTTTCCTTGACGTCGTGGAAGGCGTCGAACATCAACAGGGTTTTCTTCAGGCCGTCGGCAGCGATGCCCCCAACCTGGGGATCGTCCAGCAGTTCGATCAGCGCGCTGATGTTGTAGCCCCCCAGCATGGTGCCGAGCAGTTCCGTGGCCTTGGCGCGATCGATGAGCGGACAGACTTCCTTGCCCAGGGCGACGGCAGCCAGGTACGAAGCCTTGACCTTGGCGGCATCGTCCACGCCCGCCGGGACGCGGTTGGTCAACAGATCGAGGAGCGCCTGCTCTTCACCCTTGGGCGGGTTCTTGAGCAGCTCGATCAGGTCAGCGGTTTGTTGGGCCGAAAGCGGCAGCGGAGGAATGCCAAGCGCGGCACGCTCGGCGACGTGTTGACGGTAGGATTCAAGCATTGAAGGTGTCCCGGTTTGGAGGGATTAAGGGCGATACGGCGGGGATTGTAGGACCAGCGGGAAACCGGCGCAACTGTCTTATATCTTATATAAGACATACGGCACCCACCCTCCCCGGCCACGGCCGTTTGTTGCTACGATGCCTGCGTATCACTGAAAACAAGCTCGTCGTGCCGGGCCGACGCGGCGCAACGACCGCACCGTTTCGCCCTTAGGCTCATGGAACTCCGCCAACTCCGCTACTTCGTCCGGGTCGTCGAATTGGGCAGCATAGGACGGGCCGCCCGCGAACTGGGACTGGTGCCGTCCGCCCTCAGCCAGCAGATCAGCCGCCTGGAAGGGGAGCTCGCGACGCGGCTCCTGCAGCGCACCGCCACCGGCGTCATACCCACCGATGCAGGACTGGCATTCTGGCGCCAAGCACAGATGGCACTGCGACACGCCGACCAGGCCGCGGTCGCGGCGCGTGAAGCGCGGCTCTCCGGAGCGGTGAGCGTAGGCTTCGCCCCGTCTACGGCTTCGCTCCTGGCGCGCCCTTTCGTTGCCGCCATGCAGGAACGCTACCCCGACGTGCGGCTGCACCTGGTAGAAAGCCTCTCCGGCCATCTTGCCAGCATGCTCAATGCCCGGTTGCTGGACCTGGCCGTCCTCTTCCAGACAGAGAGCGGGCGTCATTGGAGCGTCATGCCGCTGCTCGACGAAAAGCTGTTCGTCGTGGCCCGCCCCGGCGTCGTGCCTGACCGCCAGCCCGCGCAGCCCATGACCGTGGCCGAAGCCGCTCGCCTTCCGCTGGCCATGCCCAGCAAGAACCACGGCCTGCGCATCCTCGTGGATGCCGCCTTCGACCGGGCCGGGGTCGAACCGGCCATCACGCTGGAAATCGACGGCCTGACCACGCTGATGGACATTGTCCTTGCCCAAGAGATCGCGACGATCCAACCCGGCGTGGCGGCGGGCCGCCTGCACGACGAACTCTGCCTCTATCCGCTCGACGACCCCTACCTGCATCGCCGCAACGTCGTCACCAGCGTCTCGGACGACGAACTCTCGCCCGCCGCCCTCGCCGCCCGGGTCGTCCTCACCGACCTCATGCGCTCACTGGCGCGAGACGGACAGTGGCCCGGGGCCAGGCTTTGCGAACCCTAGGCCTGCGACTTCGCGAAGGCCGTGGCGCACCCACGCGAACTAAGCGCTCGCATTCGCTGTTGATCGCGCACCACAAGGCCTCGCAGCCGTTCGCTTGGCAAAGCTGGGCCGATGGCCCAAACATGATGGAGATGCGGATGAGCCGTGGATAGAATCGGCGCACGATATTCCCATCCGTGAGGACAATGGTGATGCGCGCGCGCTCCTCGAATCCAGATTGCCCTCCTCCTGGGCACCCCTTCGAAAGCTTTGACGCCCGCCCTGCGCTACGATCGCCGCGGCGGCGGCAGGTGATGCAGCTGGCCGGGGCAGGCGCGCTGCTTCACATCCTGTCCGGCTGCGGAGGCAGCGGCGACCCACTCCCCACTGCCGACAATCTGGCCGAAGCCATCCAATGGGGCCGCGGCGCCATCGGGCAAGTCCTGCAAAGCGGGGAGGCCAGCGCGGTCTCGGTCGCATTGCTGACGAGCGAGGGCGTCATCTGGCAAGAGGCCTTCGGGATTGCAGACCCCGAAGGGCAGAAGCCCGCCACCGTGGATACCCGCTTCAACATCGGCTCGGTCAGCAAGGTGGTAGGCGCGCTCGCCGCGATGATGCTTTGCGATCGGGGCATGTTGGAACTGGATGCGCCCATCGTGCGGTACCTGCCCGACTACCGCATGCTTTCGCCGGAATTCGATCGGATCACGGTGCGCCACCTCATCAGCCACACCTCGGGGCTGCCGGGCACCAACTGGCGCAACATTTTCGCGTTCGGTCCGATCGAAGGTTACGCACGCGACACGCTGGAAGGCCTGGCCCACTTCCATCTCAAGCACCTGCCCGGAGAGCTGGCGGTCTATTGCAACGACGGCTTCACCATGGTGGAAAACCTGGTCGCCGAAGTCTCCGGGCTGCCCTTTGCGGAGTTCGTGCAACGCGAGATTCTCGAGCCCCTGGGCATGCGCAACTCGGCCTATCCGGTCCAGCCCTTCCCCGAAGGCAGCTACGTACATGCGGTCTATAAAGGCGAGCGCATGCCCCAGGAATTCGTGTCGGCCTACGCCACCGGCGGGCTCGCCTCCACGCCCGGCGACATGATGCGCCTCGCGGCAATGTTCCTGAACCTAGGTGTCCACCAAGGCAGGCGCCTGGTCTCTCGCGAGGCCATCCTGGAGATGGGCACGGACCAAACCAAGAACCTGCGCATCAATCCGTGCCCCGAATGGCGCTGGGGCCTCGGCTGGGACGCGACGCATCATCCCGGCCTCGAGGCCGTAGGCGTCAAGGCTTGGCAGAAGAACGGCGGCACCTTCCTGTTTTCGAGCGAATTCTTCGTGCTGCCCGATCACCATATGGCACTGATGATCGCCGGCTCGGGCCCCGCCTACGGGGCGCTGCGCATCGCGGAAGGCGTGCTGCTGCGCGCCTTGGCGGCGGTGCGCGCCATTCCTTCGGTGCCACCCGCGCTTGTCGGCATACCGCCGGCCGTATCAGAATCCGTAGATGCCGGAAGCGTCGCCGGCATCTACGCCAACCACGAGGCACCGATCAAAGTACAGGCCACGGAAGCCGGCGCCATCGACATCCTGCAGTGGGGGAACGGTGCCTGGCAGCCTCTCGCCCAAGGGCTGACCCTGCGCACGGACGGCTGGTGGTGGAACGATGCCGTGCCGCAAAGCAGCTATCGATGGCAAACCGTCGACGATAAGCTGTACCTCATCCAACGCACGACGGCTGGATACGGACACTACCGCTCGTCCATGCCCATCGGCCAACGCCTGCCTCCCCGCGAGGCGCCGCTGCCCGACGCCTGGCAGGCCCGCCTGGGCACGCGCTGGCAGCTGGTCAACGAATCGCCCGACTCCCTGGCGCGCGTCTTCGAAAACGACGTCGTCATCCTGGGCGAGCTGCCGGACCTCCCTGGATACCTGCTCTGGAACAACACGCAGCTCCTGCTACCCGACAGCGACGACCGGGCCAGGATGACGATACAGGTTCCGGTGAATCACGGCCGCGACCTGGTCGAGATCGAAATGGAAACGGCAGACGGTGCGCCGCAACTGCGCGTGGGGTCGTCGCTATTTCGGCAGCTGGCTGAGGCCTGACCACCGCCAAGCCCGCGGTGACACCACTGAGCCGCGGGCGGCCTTCGGGAATGCGGCCGTGCCGACCTAGCGCGGCACTACCGGCTGCAACCATGACGGACACGATAGCGCGCCCCATTCACGATTCGTGAATACCCGTTGCCGGGCCACTGCCTAGCGTGCCCGTCTCCGTTCGCCTTACAGTGGCGCACACACTGATAGGAAGGCGGAATGATCGATGTCCTGGTAATCGGCGGCGGCAACGCCGCTCTATGTGCTGCCTTGATGGCCCGCGAAGCCGGCGCCAGCGTCATGTTGCTGGAAGCCGCCCCGAGGGAATGGCGCGGAGGCAACTCGCAGCACACGCGCAACCTGCGCTGCATGCACGACGGCCCGGAAGACGTGCTGGTCGACAGCTACCCTGAAGAAGAGTTCTGGCAAGACCTGCTCAAGGTCACGGGCGGCATCACTGACGAAAAACTCGCCCGCATGGTCATCCGGCACACCTCCACCTGCCGGGGCTGGATGCGCAAGCACGGCGTGAATTTCCAGCCGGCGCTTTCAGGCACGCTGCACATCGCCCGCACCAATGCCTTCTTCATGGGCGGGGGCCGGGCGCTCGTCAACGCCTATTACCGCAGCGCCGAGCGCCTGGGCGTACACATCCGCTACAACACGCCGGTGCACGCACTCGAGCTCGACGGCGACCGATTCGTCGCGGCGTTGACCGAAAACGAACGCATTCCCGCGCGGGCCTGTGTGATGGCGTGCGGCGGCTTCGAGTCGAACCTGCAGTGGCTGCGCGAAGTCTGGGGCCAGAACGAACGGGGCGAATGGCCCGCGGACAATTTCCTGATCCGGGGCACGCGCTACAACCAGGGTACCCTGCTGAAGTTCATGATCGAGGCCGGCGCCGACATGATCGGCGATCCGACCCAGTCGCATTGCGTCGCCATCGACGCCCGGGCACCGCTCTACGACGGAGGCATCTGCACCCGCATCGACTGCGTCTCGCTTGGCATCGTCGTCAACCGCGAGGCACAGCGCTTCTACGACGAGGGCGAGGACTTCTGGCCCAAACGCTACGCGATATGGGGCAGGCTGGTGGCATTCCAGCCTGGGCAGATCGCGTATTCCATCATCGATGCCAAGGCGGTCGGGCGATTCATGCCCCCGGTGTTTCCCGGCGTCAAGGCCGACAGCCTGCCCGAACTGGCGCGCCAGACGGGCTTGGACGAAGCAGCCCTCGTGCGGACGGTGCAGGAATTCAATGCGGCCTGCCGCGTCGGGAATTTCGACCATACCATCATGGACGACTGCCATACGGAAGGCATCACGCCCGCCAAGACCCACTGGGCGCGACCGATCGACACGCCGCCCTATTTCGCCTATCCGCTGCGCCCCGGCATCACCTTCACCTACCTGGGCACCAAGGTTGATGAAAACGCCGCCGTGCATTTCGGCGGGCGCCCCAGCCCCAATCTGTTCTGCGCCGGGGAAATGATGTCCGGCAACGTGCTGGGCAAGGGCTATACGGCCGGCGTCGGCATGTCCATCGGTACGGCCTTCGGCCGCATCGCCGGCACGCGCGCCGCCGAAGCCGCATTGAAACGCACTCACGGAGCACAACTTTGAAGCAGCTCGAGGACCTCGCGCGCGATGCGCAAACCCTGGCATCCGGCATGCAGGCCGCACCCGTACAGTGGCGCACCGACGCCGCCGCGCATCCCGGTTCGTCCGCGCTAACCGCGGACGAAAACGAAGCGGCCCGCGTCCTGCAGATATGCAACGCCTGCCGCTACTGTGAAGGGTTCTGCGCGACGTTCCCCGCCATGATGCGTCGGCTGGAGTTCGGGAAGGCCGACGTGCATTACCTGGCCAACTTATGCCACAACTGCGGCGCATGCCTGCACGCATGCCAATATGCACCGCCGAACGAGTTCGCCGTCAACGTGCCGCGCGCCATGGCCAAGGTCAGGGTGCAGACGTACGGCGATTACGCCTGGCCGGGCTTCCTGGGCCGGCTATACCGCCACAACGGCATCACCGTGGCGCTGGCGACCGCCTTTGCGCTATCGCTCTTCCTGGTGCTGGCCGTCGCCATGAACGGCGGGCTCTGGCACGAGCCGCTCGCGGGCAATTTCTACGCCATCTTCCCCCACAACCTGCTGGTGACGCTATTCGGCGCCGTTTTCGTCTTCGCCATCATCGCGCTCGGCGCAGGGGTGGCCCGGTTCTGGCGCAACGTGTCGCCGGGGGCGGCCACGGCTCCGGCGGTAGCCGAAGCGGCGCACGACGCCTTGCGCCTGAAGTACCTGGACGGTGGCCACGGCAAAGGCTGCAATGAGGAAGACGACGCGTTCACCCTCGCGCGCCGCCGCTTCCACCATTTCACTTTCTACGGGTTCATGCTGTGCTTCGCCGCCACGTGCGTGGCCACCGTCTATCACTACGCCCTGGGGTTGCCTGCGCCGTATCCGTGGACCAGCCTGCCCGTGCTGCTCGGCATCGTCGGTGGCATCGGCCTGTTGGTCGGCCCGGCCGGCCTCTTGTGGCTGAACCTGCGTCGCCACCCGCTGCACGGCGACCCCGACCAGCGCCCGATGGACCGCGGCTTCATTTGCCTGCTGTTCCTGACCAGCCTGACTGGCCTCGTACTGCTCGCCGCGCGCGACACCGGAGCCATGGGCTTCTTGCTGGCGATCCACCTGGGCGTGGTGATGGCGCTTTTCCTCACGCTGCCCTATGGCAAGTTCGCGCATGGCGTCTATCGGTGCGCCGCCCTGCTCAAATGGAGCATCGAGAAGCGTCAGCCCAGCAACACGCGGCTGACTCCGGACTGAGCCGCCCTGCTTCAACCGCGCGTACGCGGCCGGTCCGGCAAACGGCCTGAGGGCGTGGGCCTCACCGCACTTACCGCGGCGGGCTATCCCGCCGCGAGCTCTTCCGCAATCCGGCCAGCTGCCTGCTTGACCAGCTGCACTACGCGAGGCACGTCCACCACTTCCAGGCGCGGCATGTCGATTACGACGGACAACGCGCCCCACACGCCCCCGTCGGCCTTGGGAACCGGCGCGGCAACGGCGGCCAGCTGGGGCTCCAACTCCCCCCGCGAGACGTAGTGCCCCGCGCGCCGGATGGCGGCGTAATACTTGCGGAAAGCGGGCCACTCGGTGGGAAGTCCGGCTCGCGCGATCTCGTCGCGATGGGCGTCGAAGAGTCTGCGCAATTGCGCGGGAGGGAACGAGGCCAGGATGACCTTGGGCGCTCCGCCGCTAAATAGCGGGCGAGGCCGTCCGCGCCCGTAAGCGAGCGTGGCCGGCGCCTTGCCCATCTCTCGATGCGTGTCGAGGATCTGCGAGCCGAACCAGGCTGAGGTCACGCAATCGAACCCCGTCCGCTCAACCAGGTCGACCATGTACGGAATCGCCACTCTCAACAGCGGATCTGCCCGGCGGATGTAGTAGTCCAGCACCACGATCCGCGGCCCCAAGGCATAACGGGAGTCCGCCGCGCGTTGCAACAACCCCGATTCCACGAGCGTCTTGACGTAGCGATACCCGGTGGGCAGGGATACGTCCAGCAGCGAAGCGATCTCTTCGGCGGAGCGGGTCAGGTTGTCTTCGTCAAAGAGATCCAGCACCCGGAGCATGCGCTCCAGGCTGGTGGCGGATTTTTCTTCCATGCGTCATTGGGGCAGTGTCACCCCGGCCGCGGGGAGTCGGGCCGTGATGCGCTCGAGTTCATCGGAAGTTTGAGCCACCCCCATCACGTAGCGATCGGGGCGAAGCACCATGGCCCGCGCACGATGAGCATCGAGCCAGTCTGCTAGTGTACGGTCCGGACGGTCGAGCACCACGGCATCCAGGCTTTTCCAGCGATGCTGGGCGTCCTCCCCAACGCCGTGTATCACATCCGGCACGCCGATGACCGCCAAGCGATTGCCCAACACTTCATCCAGCCATCGCCCATCTTCAAGCCGCGGCTGCGGAAACGGCAGCCCCGCCGGCGGTGGCTCAGCCCCCTGGAGCCCTGGCCCCAGACGCGGGGACGGAAACTCGAATATTTCCGGCCCCCCTGCCTCGAAGCGCCGGTCGCGCTCGCGTGCGGCTTCTGGATCGGTGATCTGGATAATGGCGCCGAGCCGCACGGCCAACTCGACGAACGCCCGCACATGCGGCGCGCGCTCGGACTCATAGCTGTCCAGAAGATCAGCCGCGGCTCGGCCGCGCAACACCGCCTCGAGCTTCCACGCAAGATTCGCGACGTCCCGCATGCCAGCGCACATGCCTTGCCCGAGGAAGGGCGGGGTCTGGTGGGCTGCATCTCCCGCCAGCAACAGCCGTCCCTTGCGCCATCCGTGCGCCAGCACCGAGTGGAAGGTGTACACCACGGCGCGCTCGAGCTCGGCCTGCTCAGGCTTGATCCAGCGCGCGACCAACCGCCAGATCGTTTCCGCGCGGACGAGCTCGGCCGGGTCGTCGCCCGGCATGACCATGATCTCCCAACGCCGCCGGGGGCCGACCACATTGCAGTACGTCATGGGCCGCGCTGGGTCGCAGTACTGGACAGTGTGCCCCGGCAGGGGCAGGTTTTCGTCCTTCAGGATTGCGTCGAACACCAGCCAGGGCTGATGGAGCCCGAGGTCTTCCATCCGGGTGCCCATGGCCTTGCGCACCGTCGACCGGGCACCGTCGCATCCAATGACATAGCGCGCCCGCACCACGCCCAACCGCGAGCCCCCGCTGCCACGGTATGCCACCTCCACCCAGTCGGGCCCTTCCGTCAGCTCGGTGACCTCGCAGCCGAGACAGACCTTCACATTGGAAAACCTCGCCACGCCGTCGCGCAGCACGCGTTCGAGCTCGGGCTGATGGAAATAGTAGTTGTTGGCGCAGCCATGCGGACCGAGCTCCGCGGTCCCGCCTCGTATCAGCAGCGTGCGCCCTTCCGCATTGACGAAATGCATGCCCTGAGTGCCCGGCCGGGCAACGGCCGACACCGCATCCTTTAAGCCGGCGCTCTGGAAGATGCGCATGACCTCGCCATCGAAATGTATGGCCCGGGGCAACGGATAGATGGTCGGGTCTTTGTCGAACACCAGTACGGACAAGCCCGCCAGCCCCAACAGGTTGCCCAACATTGCTCCCACAGGCCCATAGCCGACGATGGCGACATCGGCGACGGAGTCGGACGAAGCAGCGCCGGACAGCGCATGCTCAGGACCGCCATGCCTCATTTCCATGCAAATTTTCTCTCAAAGAAATAATTCTATTGATACTTCTTCATTTTATGGTATCTAATGTACTATTATTCTTGTAATTTGATAATACGAACATAAAAAAATAGGTTTCTACCCAAGACTTTGGAGACTTCTATGAACGCTCTCGTCCGCAGTCTCGTCGCACTCTCCGCCCTTGGGTTCGGGCTCGCGGCGCCACAGGCACATGCCGAGACCTACCCCTCCCGCGCCGTACGCATCATTGCGCCGTTTGCCGCCGGCACCGGCCCCGACGCCAACGCCCGCGAAATCGCTGCAGAACTGACCAAGATCCTCGGGCAAACCGTCTTTGTGGATAACCGGCCGGGCGCGTCGGGCATCATCGGCACGGAGGCCGCTGCCCGCGCCACGCCCGACGGCTATTCCCTCTACATCGGCACCACCAGCACGCTATCGGTGTTGCCCCACCTCTACTCCAAGCTGCCCTTCGACGCAGCCAAGGATTTCACGCCCGTCAGCCTGCTGGGGATCCTGAACACCGGCCTCATCGCGACGCCCAAGCTGCCGGCCAAGAACCTAACGGAACTCCTGAACCTCCTGAAATCCAGCCCGGATGCAGTCCACGTCGCGAGCCAGGGGCCGGGCAGCTACTCCCACCTGTCCGGCGTATGGTTCGGCTTTAGTGCCGACGTCAAACTCAACCTGGTGCCCTACAACAGCAACAGCCCGTACGCGGACCTCCTGGCCGGGCAGATACAGTTGATGTTCGACGGCCTGCCCGCCGCGGCCGGCAACATACGCGCGGGCAAGCTGAAATTGCTGGCGATCACTGGAAAACAGCGGCACCCCACTTTTCCGGACGTGCCCACGTTCGCGGAATCGGGCATTTCGGATTTCGAGCCCATTGCCTGGCAAGGCTTGCTGGCGCCCGCCGGCACACCGAAGGAGATCGTCGAAAAGCTGAGCGAAGCAATGCGCAAGGCCGCGCAATCGCCCGAGCTCGAAGCGAAGTGGCGTTCCTATGGCGGCGAGCTAAAAGGCAATACCCCGGAGGAATTCGCCGCCTTCATCGAGGCCGACCGCGCGATGTGGGGCGCAGTCGTGCGCAAGGCCAACGTCAAGCTGGATTAACGCACGCTATTGATGAAGACGGGCCGGCGACGAATGCGCCGCGCCCCGCCCGGATCAAGCTGGCTGCGCCTTCGGGGCAGGCCTGGCGGCTAGCGGACCTTACTGCCCTTTCAATCCCAGCTTCTTGATGAGCGGCGCCCACCGCTGGAGTTCGTCGTCCATGTAGCGCCGGAACGCCTGCGGCGTCGTGGCGGCCGGCTCCATGTATTGCGCTTGGAGCTTCCTCGCAACGTCCGGGTCTTTGAGCGCCGCGATGAGCGCGTCGGAGAGTCTCTTCTGGATCTCTGCGGGAACCTTGGCCGGCGCAACAAAGCCTATCCAGGCCGACCCCTCTATGCCCGGCACGCCGGCTTCGCCCAGCGTCGGGATATCGGGAAGCAGCGCCGAACGCTTGGATGAGGTGACGGCCAGCGCCTTGAGCCTGCCGTCCCTGACCATGGGCATGACGGCAATGGGCGGCAGCGCGGCGAACTGGGTGTCGCCGGACAGCAGCGAGGTGAGCGCTGCGGGAGAAGACGGGTAGGGCGCGTGGACGGCAGAGGCTCCGATCCGTTGCAGCATCAGCTCCACCGACAGGTGAGAAACCGTCCCGGCGCCGGTGGAGGGAAAGTTGAAGCGGTTCGAGTCCTTCTTGAGCGCTTCGAGCAATTGCGCGACGCTGCCGATGCCGGAAGAAGCAGGGACGACCAGCACATTCGGTTGATGCACCGCCAAGGTGAGCGGTGATAAATCCTTGGCCGGATCGTAAGGCAGCGAGTCGAACAAAACGGTGTTGTTGACCAACGGTCCGGTGATCGAGACGCCGAAGGTGTACCCGTCGGGTACGGCTTTGGCGATGGCGTTCGTGCCGATGTTGCCGCTCGCGCCGGGACGATTCTCTACTACGACAGCCTGGCCAAGCAACACCCCCAGCTTGTCCCCTACGACCCTCGCGACCTGGTCCGGGCTGGAGCCGGGCCCGAAAGGCACGATGACCTTCAGCGGCTGCGCTGGCCAGGCTTGCGACTGGGCCATGGCGGGCAATAGGCAGGCCGCGGCCGCCAGCCCGCTCACCGCAACGGCTCTCCATGTTTTACGCATCTCCATCCTCCGTGCTGGTCATGTCGTCGTGATATTGCTGCTCGGCGGCGATGAATGCCGCGACCAGTGCCCGGTAGGCCGCCTCGACGACGTCCTCCAATCCTTCGAAGCCCCGGTTGTGACGAGTGGCCAAGGCGCGCACCTTGGCAAACACCTCCGCCTGGCGAGCCGGCGCACTTACCTGGAAAGCGTCCTTCTTGAACCGGGCCGCATCCTTCACGTACATCGCCCGCTGCGCGAGCAAGGCCACGATTTCGTCGTCCAGCCGATCGATGTTGGCGCGCACTTCGGCCAAGGATTTGCACAGAGGCTTGTACGATGGATCTTTATAGGCCCGCAGCGGACGGCCGTCGGGATCGGGTTCGCGCATGTTCGTCTCCTGTCGCCGGCACGGCACGGCGCGTGCCTCGTTCTTATATGTTCTTGTAGCGTTCTACGACGGCTAGCCGAGCTGCAGCCAAATCCGCCCACCCTCTACCTTGAGCGGATACGTCTTGACATCCTCAGTCAGCGGCGCACACAGGGCCTTGCCGCTGCGCACGTCAAACTTGCCCTGGTGCAAGGGGCATTCGATTTCATATCCTTCCAGGTAGCCGTCACACAGGCGCGCCCGC
This sequence comes from uncultured Pigmentiphaga sp., assembly GCF_937950555.1. NCBI lineage: Bacteria > Pseudomonadati > Pseudomonadota > Betaproteobacteria > Burkholderiales > Alcaligenaceae > Pigmentiphaga > uncultured Pigmentiphaga sp. The sequence continues at coordinate 21,550 of NZ_CALFCW010000025.1, forward strand.
CCGTGCGTACAGAAATTATCGGTGGCGTAATACTCGCCCTCCACGTTATAGAGTGCCACGTCCTTGCCCGCCACCTGCACACCGATCACTTCTTCCTCGGGAAGGTCGTCGATGGCGGCCACGTCGATCCAATCAGCCATAAGCACCTCAAATTGGATAAATCAAAGAATTGGGAATCAACTCGGTATCGAAGACGCAAGTCCGCGACTCGAACTTCAAGCCGCCTGTTGTTCGGCGGATGCGATCGATGTAGCGCCCCACGTTGAAAACCGTCGATTCCCCCGTCGGCTTCGTCCGGAACACGGCGTAGTTCGCCTCGACCTCCAGCACGTCGCCAACATGCTTAAGGATGCGCGGAAGTCCGCACACATGACGCTGATAGTATGGATCATGGAACAGTGTCTCGGTAATGCCGTATACCCGATCCTTCAGCATCGCCTTGCTGACGAGGTAAAGCGTCGCGAGGGGCAGTCCCCGGTCAAAGTTTTCCCGCGGTTGGATCTTGTATTCGCATTCGTCCAGGAAAAATTCCGGCCACTCGTTCCAACGCCCCGTGTCCAGCACGGCAGCATAGTCGGCATGTAGCCTAGCTACGTCCAGCAACGCATCCGTCGTTTCCATTGCATTCCTCCACTGCATCGGGCCGCCTGGCATCGGTGGCAGACCATCGAGCGTGCCTGTCTCCATCCGTTACCGATCAGGCGCGAACCCCATGACCCGGCGCCAGTAGTCGTACATGCCGCGGATCAATGTTTCCGTGACCATGTGATCGGTATTCTCGACCCCCCTGCCACCCAACTCTGCGAGCGCCCGGTGATAGGGTTTCTGCTCGAAGCCCCGCTGCGAGAACTCGACCACCTCGCCGTCGTCGGCCGAGACGAACCCGGCCGGGCCGAACAAGTTGGCCTGCAGGAGCCGCCGCTGGATCATCTCCGGCGTGTCATCTTCGAACGCGAAATGGGTCCACACGAAATCGAATGAGCCGTGTCCATTGGGCTGTATGTGCCGGGTCGAAACGCTGTTGACTTGCTGCTGAATGATGAGGCTCGGGAAGATGGTCATCATCACGGCGGTCGGCTCTCCCCACCAGGGTTCATGCACGATGTCGAGCAGGCGCTTGTCGTTGATTTCCATCGATTCCTTGAAGCTCGTGACGCCGGCCGTGACCTCGGACTTCACGCGTTCCGAGCCGCGCGTGGAAATCATTGCCGCGTGCCGGAACTGCTCGTCCATCTTCAACTCGGACTTGTTGTCCGCCCGCCATAGCCCGTAGGTAACGAACCAGGTGTGAAGCAGGCCCGGGTGATAGGGATCCTTGATGTTCTCCTGCATCAACTTCCAGTTGCCAGGAATGCGCTGTCGGTTGTATCCCAGCAGCTTGAGCTTGCGTCCGTTGAACAGGCGGTCGAAATAGCCCAGGATCACGGGCCCGAGGAATTCCTCGAAGGACGGGACGTCGTGGTCGAAGGAAGCGAATACCACGCCGCCGCGCGTCGCGACCTTGAGCTTGTTCAAGTTGTGGTCCGAGGTCTGGAAATCCGCCGGCATGCCGCCGTTGACCCTCCCGCCCTGTTTGACGCCCCGCCGGAAAGGCACGCCCTGCAGGTCGCCCGCCAGCGTGTAGCTCCACTGGTGGTAGGGACACACGAGCTCCTTGCGGTTGCCGCTGCGCTCCCTCATGAACTGCACGCCGCGATGCGCGCAAACGTTTTCGATCACGTGGATGGCCCCATCTTCGGCGCGGGTCATGATGACGGACCGTTCGCCGATTGCCGTGCGCTTGAAGTCACCGGGGTTGGGGACTTCGGCCTCGAGGCCTACGTAGTTCCAGTGTCCGGAATAAAAAAAGCGCTCCAGCTCTTTCTTGTAAAGCGATTCGTCGGTATAGGCCCAGAACGGGATGCGGCTGGAGCCGCTGTCTATCCATTCGAGTTCGCGAGGGAAGACAGTTGTAACCCCCATGCTTGCCTCCTTCCTGATGGCGACGTGTCTCCGTCTTTGGCATAGTCGTTCTCGACGGGACGAGTATAGGAAGCAAGCGCTTGTTTATATATAGAATGCAGTGAATATTAATAATCACTGCCGTGAATGGTGCGGACCATGGAACTGAAAGACATCGACCTCAACCTGCTCGTGGTCTTCCATCAGTTGCTCATGGAGCGCAAGGTCTCCGCCGCTGCCGAAAAGCTCGGGCTGACGCAGCCTGCAGTCAGCAACGCCCTGAACCGACTCCGAAAATTGCTGGGGGACGACCTTTTCCTACGCACCACGCGCGGCATGGAACCGACGCCATATGCGCGCCAGCTGGCCGGGCCCATCGCCGATGCGCTCGGTGCCATTCGCGACACGCTCAACTTCCGTAGCACCTTCGACCCGGCCACCAGCAAACGTACCTTCACCATAGGGATGACCGACATCGGCGAAATCTACTTCCTGCCACGACTGATAGAGCGCACCGCACGCCTGGCGCCGGGCATCTCGATCAACACCGTGCGCAATACGGCCGTCAACTTGCGAGACGAGATGGAATTGGGGCACGTGGACCTAGCCATCGGCCTATTGCCGCAGCTCAAGACCGGTTTTTTCCAGCGGCGGTTGTTCACCCAGCAATACGTGTGCATGTTCCGGCGCGGCCATCCGCTCGACGGCCGCAAGCTGACACTAGAGGCCTTCTGCAAGGCCGACCACGTGGTGGCGGTGTCGGCCGGCACCGGGCACGGACTGGTCGATGACTTCATGAGGAAAAAAGGGATCGAACGCAACATCCGGCTCACGGTCCCGCATTTCGTGGCGGTCGGCCACATCCTGCAATCGACCGACATGATCGCCACAGTCCCGGAACGCTATGCCGCGGAATGCCTAAAGCCGTTCAGCCTCAAGGCGGTAAGCCACCCGGTGGCCCTGCCCAGGATCAGCATCAATTTATTCTGGCACGCCAAGTTTCACCGCGAACCGTCGAACCAGTGGCTGCGCACGCTCATCTTCGACGTGTTCGCGGACTGATGCTCGGCGGTGGATGACTTCGCCTCGACGCTTCTTTCAATCCCGCTGGTTGCTCGCTTGTGCCGCAGGTTTGTGACTATCTTTGTCGCCGCGGTTGAAAAGCATGGACACCTTGACCAGCAGGTAGATAAAGCCCACGATCGCCACCAGCACGCCGCCGAAAACCAAGAATGTCGTCATGAGTGCACCTCCTAGATTGAGTTGCTTCAGTCTAGGTGAGCAAGCAGGTCTTGAAGCCGCCCAAGGGTTACTATCCGGCAAGGCGGTAATTAGCGTCGGTGGCCGTTTCATGGGAAAGGGCGCGCGAAAGGCGCATTACCATGTCGCAAGAAACGGCCCCAGGCCTCCGGGAAGGCGAGCGCTTGAAACCGGTTCGCGCGCTACCTATGGATCACGACATGAGCGACGCATCCCCTCGCATCGCGGTACTCGGAAGCTTCATGCAGGCCTGCTGCTGGCGCGTGGAACGGCTGCCACGTCGCGGCGAGACGCTGCAGGCCGCGGCGTTTTCGTCGGAGCCTGCAGGCAAAGGATTGAGCGTCGCGGTCGGCTGCCATCGCCTGGGCGCAGCCGTCGATCTCATCCTCGCCGTGGGAAACGACGCGCCGGCCGATTCGCTGCTGCTGCAGCTGCAGCAAGAGGGGTTGCATCAGCGCTATGTCCACCGGCTTGCCATGCCCTCAGGCCACGGCGCGGGATTCATCGACGCCGCCGGCGACAACCAGATCGTCGTGCACGGCGGTGCCAACGCAGCCCTCAGCCCCCGCGAGGTCGCCGGGGCAGAACCGGCCATTGCTGCCGCCTCCCTGGTGTATGCACAATGGGAAATTCCACCCCATACCGTACGCTTCACGCTGGAAATGGCCCGTTCGCGGGGCGCAACGACTGTCCTCAACCCTTCCCCATGGCAGTCCGTGCCACCCGGCTTCCTAGACTGCGCCGATGTGCTGGTCGTCACGCTAGGTGCCCAGGGTAGCCTTGCCTGCCACCGGGACGGCACGATGCACCTCGCCCCGCCGCTGGCCGTCGAGCCGGTAAAGACGATAGGCGCGGGCGATGCATTCAGCGCCGGGCTATGCCTGGCCTTGGGACGCGGTGAACCCATGACGGCCGCCCTAAGGATGGGCAATGTCTGCGCCGCGCTGTCCATTGCCCGACCAGGCATACTTTCTTCCCTGCCTCGCAGGGAAGAGCTCGATGCATGGCTCAAACCTGCAGCCTGAGGCGATACGCATAGGCGTCGCCGCGGAACGTCCCTTCCACATACTCGACGAGCACGTTGTCCACGGAATGCGAACGGCGCTTGAGCAGCAGGCACGGGGACGGCTCGGCAAAGCCGAAGACGCCGGCCTCTTCCGCTGAGCTGAGCACCGCCTCGACCGACTGGTCCGCCCACGCCAGCTCGATGCCGCAGTGCTCGTGCAGGTACGCGTAGGCGGATCCCTGCCCGTCCCAACCGGCCAAGGCGGGTGCCACTGCCAGGTCGTACCACGCCACTTCGCGCGACATCGGCACGCCGTCGGCCAGCCGCACCCGCACGAGCTTGAAGAATTCGGCGTTCGATACCCTGCCGAAAATGGACGCCACCGTACGGTCCTGGACCACGGCACACTCCAGCACCCGGGTTGAAGGCTCGAGCCCGAGCTCCCGCATTTCTTCCGTGAATCCACGCAGGCGCTGCATCGCCGGCGAGACCCGCGGCGCGGCCTTGACCACCGTGCCCCCCCTGCCCTGGGAGCTTGCGAGTGTCTGCGCCTCACGCAGCGCGTCGTAGCACCGCTTGACCGTCGTGCGGCTGATATTGAGCGCCTGCGCCAACACGCGTTCAGAGGGCAGCCCGCTCCCGGGCCGCAACTCGCCCGCATCGATCAAGGCCTGAATCTGCCGTTGCAATTGAATGTAGTACGGGGTGGTGACGGCGTCGTGCAGCCGCAGGCGCGACAGCAACAGTTCCAACACCGGATCGCCGGAAGCGGACTCACGCACGGGCTCGGGCATAAATGGTCGGGCAGGTTCAGAGAGAATATTGTGACGCTTCTTGCAATGGACTCAAAAAAAGAATCCAATATACCGTTAAAAAGGTGCCAAAAAAAGGTCCATAATCTGATCCCGGGAGTCAGGCTTCCCAATGAGCGTCTTCTTTCTCCTGCCGCGGCTATCGGGTTGGCGCCGCCCGGCGTTCCCGGCACGCATCGCGTTGGCCATGGCATGGATGGCAACGGCGATGGGCGTCTGCGCCGAGCCCCTGATCCGCATCGGCGTCCTGCCCGTCGAAAGCCCGTTGGAGACCCGCAATGCCTGGACCCCATTCGCCGAGGGCCTGACCGCGGCCGTAGGCACGCCAACGCGGCTCGTCGCGCCCACGTCCTACGATGCCATGATGCAAACCCTGCGGCAGGGCGGCATCGACCTGGCCGTCCTGTCGGGAAGCATGGTCGTCGATACCGTCGCGCACCACGGCATGACGGTCATCGCCCGCGCCCTCCCCGCCGACTCCTCGCGCCATCGCACCGTGCTCGTCGCCCGGCGCGGCGCAGCGCCCGCCACGCTCGAGCATATGCTGCGGCAGCCTGGACGCTGGAAGCTGGCGCGCGGAGAAAGCCGTTCTCTGTCGGGCTACCTGATTCCCCAGTCGCAGCTATTCTTGCCGCGCGGTCTACGCATGGAGGCATTCTTCACCGCCGAGGTCCCGGGCGGCCCGCAGACCAATATGCTGGCAGTCGCCAACGGCGAGGTCGACGTAGGCATCACGACGGGCACGGAACTGGCACGCTTCCAGGAACGGTTTCCCAATGAGGCTGCGCGCATTACGGTTCTGTGGCAGTCCGAACCGCTTCCTGCGGCGCTGGCGGTGGTCCGCAAGGGCTTGCCGGACAGCTTGCGCATGCGCCTGGCGGCGCACCTTGCCGACCTGGGGCGCAGTCCCGCCGGAAGGGAGGCATTGCGACGCAGGCATGCCTTGGCGGGCTTCGAGCTCGCAGGCGATGATGCAATACTTCCGCACGCCTACTTGATCTATCGACTCGAACGGCAAAGCGCGCTGCAGGGCCGATGGACCGACGAATCCGCCCGCACGACGAGGCTCATGCGCATCGATGAGGGTTATGCGGCCCTGCGGGCCTCCCTGGCCGAGAAGCAACGGCCGGCGCACTACGTCATGCCGTCCAGTCACGCCCGCTGAGCCGGGCCACGGGCCTGGCACAACGGCGACTCGCAATTCCTATATAGTCTACTGGCAGAAGAACCGACCAGGATGCCGATGGACGAGCGAGCGGCCAGGGACGTGGTTCTGGCCCATGCCATTGAAGCCACCGACCACAACCACCAACTACTTCGCGCTGAAGAACTCCGCCAAGCCAGCCTCAGCGCCCGCAACATGGGCGCCTTGAAACGGCCCCGCGATACCGGGCACAGCGCCGCCGACTCCTTTCTAGGCGCGCGGGCCGCCCTGCTACTAGATGCCCTGGAAAAGCGCATGCCTAGCGTCGGTGCCATGCGGCGTCCACCGCGCCTCATGCGGCTCGCGGGATGGATCGTGCCAATGGTGGCGTTGCTGGCGGGCGCCCTCACCGAGCGCATCGCCAATCCCCATCGCATGGACCTGCTCTCACTCCCCCTACTGGGGGTGATAGGTTGGAACGTGTTGATGTACGTACTCCTTTTCGCCTCCGCGCTTCTGCCTCTGCGTGGGCTGCGCCGCCTACCGTCGGCTGCCTCCCGGCTATCCGAAATCTGGATGCGCAGGCAACGGCATCCGCCGGCGATGGCTACGGCACTTGTCCGTTTCTCCGCCGACTGGCGGCGCCTGGCCGCGCCGCTCGACCTCGCCCGCATCCGGCGGGCACTTCACTTGTCCGCAGCGCTGTTCGGCATGGGCGTCGCATCGTCGCTCTACGTGCGCGGCCTCATCGTCGAATACCGGGTCGGGTGGGAAAGCACCTTTCTCGATGCCGGGCAGGTACATGCGATTCTGCGCGTGTTGTTCGCCCCCGCAGCATGGTTGCTCCAGTTACCCGGGTTCTCGCCGGACGAGATCGCGGCCCTGCGGTTCGGGACGGACGGAGGTACCCCGGCCGGCGCACGCTGGGTGCACCTGTACGCCGCGCTGCTCGGGGTCGTGGTGATCATTCCCCGGCTGCTGTTGGCGGCGGCCGCACACTGGCGGGTACGGCACCTTCGCCGGAACTTTCCGCTCGACCTCGGCCTTCCTTACTATCGCAAGCTGTTGGGCGCGCTGAGCCCGACGCCATTGCGCTTGCGGGTGATCCCGTACAGCTTTGCCGTCGACGCCCGCCGCAGCGACGCGTTGCAGGCCGTGGCGCGCTCCCTGCTCGGAGAAACCGCGCAAGCCTCGATCATGCCCACCCGGGAGTACGGCTCCGATGCGGATGACACCACACTGCCAACCTCCCCAGGCGAAGCGGCCACGCTCACCGCAGCCCTCGTCAACCTGGCCGCGACGCCTGAGGCCGAGAACCATGGAGCATTCCTCGATTCCCTGAAACAGGCGCTCCCGGGCAAGGTCGTGCTGCTCGTCGACCAGTCCGCCTATGCCGCCCGTCTGGCCGCCCAGCCGGATGCGGCGCGCCGCATCCAAGAGCGCAAGCGCCTGTGGCAGGATTTTGGCGACCTGCACCAAGTGCCGGTCACCTTCGTCGACCTGCTTCTTTCCCCGACCGATGCCTGATCATCCCGTCCGCATCCAGCTCTGCCTCGTTTCCCACACCAACGTCGGCAAGACCACGCTCGCCCGCACCTTGTTAGGCGCAGACGTGGGCGAAGTACGCGACGCCGCGCACGTGACGCAGACAGCGGACGCCCACCTGCTGCTCGCGGACGAGGAGGGCGATACCCTCTACCTGTGGGATACGCCCGGCTTCGGCGATTCAGCCCGGCTGGCCAAGCGCCTGGAGCTGGCGGGAAATCCTCTGGGTTGGTTCCTGACCGAAGTCTGGGACCGCGTCAGCGACCGTGCATTCTGGCTCAGCCAACGTGCCCTGCAAGCAGCCCGGGATAACGCCGACGTGGTGCTCTACTTGGTCAACGCATCCGAAGACCCCCAGGACGCCGGCTACGTGGCCCCGGAAATGCGCATTCTGCAATGGCTGGACAAGCCCGTCGTCGTGCTGCTCAACCAGATGGGCGCGCCGCGCCCTGCCGCGCAGGAGCAAGAGGACATCGCCCGCTGGGCGCGCCACGTCCAGCCCTACGGCATCGTGCGCGAAGTCGTGCCGCTCGACGCCTTCGCACGCAGCTGGGTGCACGAACGGGCGCTGTTCGACGCCGTGCGGACATGTCTTCCGACCGAAAGCCAACCCGGCTATGCGCGCCTTGTCGCGGCCTGGGAAAAACGCAACCTGGACCGTTTCCGTGCCTCGATGGCGCTGCTTGCCCGGCAAATCATCGCAGCGGCGCGCGATGCCGAACCCGTGAAAGAGGGCTCTCGCATCCAGAATGCGCTCGGCACGTTGGGCCTGGGCCGCGCGGTATCGGACGCCGCGCGCGAGGAAGCCATGCAGGCGCTCACGGCGCGCCTGACGCGCATGGGCAGTGAAACGACGGCCAAGCTGCTCTCGCTGCACAGGCTGCAGGGCGGTGCCGCCGAGCAACTCAACCAGCGGCTGCGCGAAAACTTCGCCTTCACCGAACCGGTCAATGTGAAACAGGCGGGCCTGCTCGGCGCCATCGCCTCCGGCGCCGCCACCGGTGCGTCCGCGGACCTTCTCGCCGGAGGATTGACGCTGGGCGGCGGCATGCTGGTCGGCGCCGTCGTGGGGGCCGCCACGTTCGCGGGAGCGGCCTGGGGCATCAACAAGGTCAAGGGCCAAGACCGGGCCAAGGCGCGGCTGACGAACGATTTCCTCATCGCGCTGGCGACCGCGGACCTCTTGCGATATCTCGCCGTCATCCACTTCGGTCGCGGACGCGGCAATTACGTGCAAGGCGAAGCCCCGGCTTTCTGGCGGGAAGAAGTGGAAGCCGTGGTCCATGTGCGAAGCGGCTCACTGCTACGCATCCTGGACCGCGCGCGCGAAGCGGAAGAACCAGGCGAAGCCGAGGCCGAGCTTGCCGGCGTGCTAGAGGACGCCTGCCTGCAAGTCTTGCGGAAACTCTATCCGGGGGCGCCCCTGCCGTCATCGGCCCGCTGAGCCGCTCGCGCTAGGCAGCTTGGCCGCCGGCAAGCCCGGGCGCGGGCTCCGGCGAGGCCGGTTCCCGGGAGGAAGCGATCACGATGCGGTCGCGGCCCAACGCCTTGGCCCGGTACAAGGCCGCGTCCGCCCGGCCTATCAGGTGCGGCAGCGAGTCACCTGCCCGGTACTGGTCGACGCCGGCGCTGAACGTCACCACAAGCCCTCCCTGCTCCTCAGTGTTTCCGGCCTGCGCGACCAGAGTGCGCAAGCGATTGAGCAGGATCAAGGCATCGGAGGCCGACGTATCGGGGCAAAGCAAGGCGAACTCCTCTCCGCCCAAGCGGCCGAACACGTCGCCCGCGCGCAGGTTGGCCGTCACTGTCTTGGCGAAACGGGCGAGGACCTCGTCGCCCCGGGCGTGGCCGTACTGGTCATTGATGCGCTTGAAATGGTCGAGATCGACCAGCGCCAACGCCAATGGACGTCCTGTACGGGCCGCCGTTTTCACGGCCGCTTCCGCCTGCGCCATGAAGGCCCGCCTGATGAGCAGGCCGGTCAGCTCATCGAGGCTGGCGAGCCGCTCCAGCCTCTCTGCCAGCCGGTCGTGCGCCAACAACACCATTCCGATCGACAGCCACGGCAGCGTGAGAATCGCCCATGCGAGAAAAACCACGCTGACCAGCGTCGACTGCATGATGACGAGGGTCGCCTGCAGCAAATCGGCCTCCGGGGCCACGCCGGCGCCATAAATCAACCCCCGCCCCACGTGTCCCGCCGCGCCGAGAAAAGCGCCGATGGACACGAACCGATAGGCATACTGCCGGCGGGCTCGCGGCCGGGCCCGGAACACTACCCACCCGATCATGCCGTAAACGTATGCGTGGAACGCAGAAACCAGCACGATGCGCGTGGCGATGTCCGGCTCGACGTAGGTCCAATAAAGCAGCCCCGCGCACAGCACCAGCCACGCCACATATTCAGGCTTCGAGGATGAAGGCGCACCGCCAAAAAACTGGCGGCACCCCTGCAGGATGACCATGCCGGCGCCCGAAAGCGCCACGTTGGCGCCAACGACCGTCAACCAAGGGGGGGCATGGCCCTGCAAGGCGTACAGGACCAACGCCAACACGGCGAGGATGCTCGCGGCGAACCACCGTCGTACGCCGGGGATTCCCGTGCGCAGCAGCGACCCCAGCACGGCCAAACTCATGACCGCGGAAAAAATTGTCACCAGGATGATGCTGATCGCATCCACCATGCGCCAGGTTCACCCGCGAGTCCCGATGAGGGATCGGCTAGAAAGTCGTCAGGGCACCGTCCGATCCGAGTTTGAACGCCAGCCGGGGGCCGGCGAGAGACGCGAAACACAGCCGAAGGCTCGGCATGTCCGGTGCAGCGTCGAAGGCCGGCTGATCATATAGCATTTTCGCCGAAGATAGAGCATTTTCTGCGACACAGTGGCGAGAATAACGATGCATTTGCATCTCGAAAAGGCACGATGGACGCTACCAAGAGGACAGACGCCGGCCCGTTGAGAAGCCACAAAGGCAACCACGCCAACTCGAAAACGGGACTGGGAGTGCAATGGGCGTCCCGCACTCCCGTCAGGTTTTAATCCGTCTTGATCTTGGCAGCCTGCACAACCGTGCGCCAGCGATCAATCTCCTTACGCTGGAACGTCCGGAAAGCATCGGGCGGCATGCCGTCAGGGTTCGCCCCCTGCGCAATCAGCCGCTTCCTAACCTCGGGCTGCTTCAGGATATCTGCCGTCTCCCGATGCAATCTCGCCACGATGTCTCCAGGCGTACCGGCCGGCGTGAACATGCCGTACCAAGCGTTGGCTTGGTAATCGGGCAATCCCGATTCCGCCACGGTCGGCACCGCTGGCAAGACAGGGCTGCGTTCGCGATCGCCCACGGCAAGCGCGCGCAACGCACCGTTCTGGATATAGGGCAAGACCAACGGCAGGTCTGCGAACATAATGGGCACCCGGCCGCTGATCAGATCTGGAACCGAGCCCGCACTTCCCTTGTATGGCACATGGACCATGTCAACCTTGGCGAGATACTTGAACAGCTCGCCCGCCAAGTGCTGTGACGCCCCGACGCCTCCCGACGCATAGCTCACCTTGCCCGGCTGTTTCTTCAAATATGCGATGAGTTCGCCGACATCCTTGGCAGAGACGGACGGGTGCACGACCAGCACCAGAGACACCGACGCCACGAGCGTAACCGGGGCGAAGTCTTTCACGGTGTCGTATGGCATGGAAGCGTAGATCAGGCTGTTAGTGGCATGCGTTCCGATCGAGCCGATACCTAGCGTGTACCCATCCGGAGCCGCCTTGGCCACCGCATCGGCGCCGATGTTTCCTCCCGCCCCGGCGCGATTTTCCACCACCACGGGCTGTCCCAGGCGCGAGCCCAGTCCATCGGCTACGGTTCGCGCCAACATGTCACTTGATGCGCCAGCCGCGAACGGGACAATCATCTTGATGGGGCGCTCAGGATAAGGACCAGACCAGGCGGAAAGTGGAATGTTCAAGAAAACTAGGGAAAACGCGGCAAGGGATCGATTCATGATTTGTCTCCTTCCTCGTTGTCTGTGCGACGGCCAGGGCACCCGGCGCAAGTCAGGAAGCCCAACCTGGCAACTTATCGTTTAGTACACGCCGTCGATGACCGCACCCTGCGCCCGCAAGCGTTCCTGCAGCGCCTTGACCGGGAGCTGGCGCGGATCGGGGTCGCCTCGTTCGGCGCACATTGCTGCAGCGGTGCCAACGGCCTGCCCCATGGCCATGCACGGCCCCATGGTTCGCGCCGTGCCCATGCCTTCGCGCGTCGCAGACAAGCACCGGCCCGCCACCATGACATTCTTCAATCCCTTGGGAAGCAAGCACCCGAACGGAATGTCGTAAGAGCCACCGTTGGCGATGGGGATGCGAATCTGGGTCGTTCCCGATTGATGGATGTCGACGTGCTGCGCCCCCTTGGCAACGACTGTGTCTGGGTGCTTGCGGCCCGAAACCACGTCCTCTTTGGTCAAGAGGTAGTCCCCCATGATGCGGCGAGTCTCTCGGACGCCCACCCTGGGAGCCAGCCCGGAGAACACGGAGTTCTCGAAACCGGGCAGGCAGCGCTTGACGAAACCGTAGGTTTGCCAGACCTGCTCCATCAGCGTTCCGACCGTGGCGCTCAGTGCTGCAGTATCAGTGCCATCAATGTTGCCGCCCACGCGCGTCGCATTCACGCACACTTCCTTGCGCGCCTCCGAGGTCGGCTGAATCATGATCAGTGCAGTCGGCGGCAAATCCCCACGGCGAATGGCGTCTCCCAGGAACGGGCCTTCACTTTTGAAAAATAGGGAGGGCTGGCCTTGCTTGACGAGCAAGTCGACTAACTGCTCATCCGTTTTATCGCCCCGAATGTAATCACTTTCGCCGAGTGCAAGAGAGTCAGGATGCTCACGCGCGAACCGCAGCAGTGCCCCACTATCGACATTGGCCACGCGGAACATCAAAGACACTGGCTGCAGATCTCCGCTGGCGTCGCTCAGCTCGAACGGCGCCCCAGCCTGCACCGCAAGATCGCCGTCGCCCGAACAATCCAGAAAATGATCGGCCGTCACCAGGGTGCGCCCGCTCTTGTTGAGAACCACTAGGCCCGTGACGACACCGTCTTTGGCCACGACGTCCTCGGCAAACGAATTGATCCAGCATGTCACCCCATACCGCGACAGCACGCGCATGATCGCGATCTTCATGACTTCGGGGTCGACGCATACGTAGCAAATGAGCCGATAGTCGTGGACGGGCCCGATGAAGCCGTTCATCTGCCTGCACTCCTCGAACAGTTCGTCCGAAATCCCACCGACCACATACTCGCCACGTGCATTGAGCACGCCATCTAAAGACATTCCGCTAAGCAGCTCGCCACCCAGCATGGGATTAGCTTCGACGATGAGCGTCTTGCGGCCATTCTTGCCGGCCGCGGCGGCGGCAGCCACGCCGGCAGCCCCACCCCCCAGAACCACGACGTCGTAATGAGCGTAGTTCAGCTTTTGCGCCATATCGGTCTCCTTGGATGCAGCTGAATTTTGAGTGGCTAGATTCGCTGACTGAATCAGTCCACAATATGGAATACAAAATTAAGCGACTGATACTCGAGTACGCAGACCAGTTTGTTTGCGCCACAGTTTTGATGTCAATATGAATCCACAATATGGAAATTAAGAGCTCGCCCAAAGGCACCCAAAGCATTGAGCGCACGATTCAAATCCTGAAAAAAGTGGCGTCCCGCAATACGGCGGGGATCACTCTGGCGGAGATCGCACGGGAAACAGGACTCAAACCGCCCACGGCGCACCGCATACTCGCTTGCTTGGCGGAACACGGCTTATTGATGCAGCGCGGACCAAAGCGCGAGTACTTTCTCGGCATGCTTGCCTACGAACTGGGCCTTGCGGCCAACTGCCACTTCACGTTACGGGAGTTGTGCAGCCCAGTGCTGAATCGTCTGGCCCGCATAACTGGCGACACAGTCTTTCTAACCACCCGCAGCGGCGTCGACAGCGTAGTCATTGAGCGCGCAGACGGGAGCTACCCCATCCGGGTGCTGACGCAGATGGTCGGCGAACGTCGCCCGCTAGGCAGCACCGCGGGCGGCCTAGCGCTGCTCATGGCCATGCCTGAGGCCGAGCGCAATGATGTCATCCGGAAGAACCGACACCGCCTCAACCAATACGGCAACCTGACGGAATCGTTGCTCAATAGCATGGTGGAGCGGGCCTCCAAACTTGGCTACGCGCTCAACGAAGGGCAGATCCTGCCCGAAGTGACGGGCATAGGCGTCGTCATTCCGACCTTATTGGGCAGCCACTATGCCGCCCTGAGCATCGTTGCGCTCAACAACCGGCTACAAGGAAAACGGAGGGAGGAAATTGTGGCCATGCTGAACGCCGAAGCGGCAAAGCTGGGGCGAACGCTGGCCGATGCGGGAATGGGTATGCATCCGTAAACGAGTCCATGCGGACCACCTTGGGACAGCCATGCATGGTGGAGAGCGCACGGCGGGGAGCTTCCGTCTTCCCCACTCTTCCCTTACCATGACGCGAACTTGGCGGCCGCACCGGATAACACGAGCGCCTCGAACGGAGCCCCCCATGAGCTTGCGCATTTGGCATCAGAGCCTCACGGTCCTCGACGATCTTGGTCCCTACAAAGACGCACTGGCAGAGCACTTGCAACGCGTAGCCTCGCCCGGCACGGAAATCGTCCTTCATGGCATGCGGCCGGGGACGTACCAATCGGAATACCCCGGCACCGACATCCGTCACTACGGCTTGCAGGCCCTGCACGGATTGCAAGTCATCCAAGCCGGCCTAGAGGCCCAGCGCGAAGGCTATGATGCCTTCGCCATCAGCACCTTGCCGGATACCGCACTGCGTGAATTGCGCTCGCTACTCACCATACCCGTGGTCGGCTACGGGGAATCGGCGATGCTGACGGCTTGCCTGCTCGGCGCGAAATTCTCGTTCTTGGTGTTCGTCCAGGAACTCGGTGAGCTGGTCGCCGACAACGTGCGTCGCTACGGGCTGCAGGAGAGATTGTGCGGCATCTCCGACGTGGGATTCCGCTTTCATGACGTCCTGCGGGCCTACGGCGACCCGGCACCCCTGATCGAACGCTTCCTGGCGGCGGCGCGCCGCGAAATCGAACGCGGCGCAGACGTGATCATCCCCGGCGAAGTCCCGCTTTGCGTGTTACTGCTAACGAATGGCGTCACCAGCGTGGATGGCGCCCCCATCCTGGACTCGCTGAGCTGCTGGGTCAAACACGCCGAGATGCTGGTCGGCCTGCAACGGCAGGGCATAAGCGGCAGCCGGCGCGGGATTTTCCGGAACCCTCCTGCTGCGGAGCGGATCGAGGAAGTCTTCAGGTTCTACCGCGATTTTCTGTAGCGGACATCATTTCTGCCCTTTGCGATCGGCTCAACCCACATCATCCGTCGCGTGTGCTCCTAAGCTGAGTTAATAACTCGGCAGCACTTCCTTCGCGTCACGCTTTAATCCATCAGCTCCGCACCACGTGCATCCGCACACCACTCGTCCTAGTGGAAAAAAGTCCGCACAACCCCTAAGATTCCGCCCGCACCGTATCCCCGAGACCTCCGGCCGTCGCACCTCCACAAGGATCACCGGCAGGAGACCCTGTTCGCCCACGCCATGAACAGCGCGCGGCTTTCCTCAAGCTCAACCGTGTGCACGAATGCTTGGACGAAAGGGAGTCTCCGGAGGACCGGGCCGCGGCTCGGCCATCGGCTCTTGGAAGCCGATGCCACCTAGCGGGAGCCGCGCGGCATCACCATAACGACACGCCCTCCGCCGCGGCCGGCGCGGGGTAAACGGCAGCTCGGGGGGCGCCAATGCAGTCTCGTCTCATTCCGCGCAGCATGCGCATCGGCCTCAGGGCATCCGCGCTCTGGGCCGTCGCTATTGGACTCTTCGCCTTCGAGGTCCATGCCACCCGACCGATGATTACGGACGATGCAGGCCTCATCGAACCCAAGACGTGCCAGTTCGAAGGTTGGGTCCAACTCAACCGCGATAACCGCGAAACTTGGCTCATGCCTGCCTGCAACATCACCGGTAACCTGGAAGTGACGCTGGGCGGCGGCCGCACGCGCGAGAATGACTCGATTCTCAGCACCGACCTCGTCGCCCAGGTGAAGACCAATATCAAGCCGGTGGATGTCAACGGCTGGGGCATGGGTTTGGTCGCAGGCATCGGCCGCCATCGCAGGGCAGACGGCAGCCCGCGGGACTGGTACGCCTATGTACCGATCAGTTTTTCCTTTCGCGACGATGCCGCGGCCGTCCATGCCAACCTCGGCTGGATCCGGGAAGGTGAGACGCGGCGCAACCGCGCGACCTGGTCGCTAGGCACCGAGTTCCGCGTCACCGAGACCACTTGGATGATCGCGGAAACCTTCGGCCAAGGCGCGGACCGGCCATATTTCCATGTGGGCTTTCGCTATTGGCTGGTTGCCAACCGCATCCAGCTCGACGCCACGTACGGCCACGGCGGGACGCGGGACGAACGGTGGATCTCAATCGGCGTACGCCTGCTCACGGGGAGGTGGTTCCGCTGACCCGCATCTTTCGGGATACTGTCCCGATTTTCGATGATGCGTCCGGAAATTGGGGAAGGCGTCCCATTCCATGGCAAGCTAGCTGCTTGTCTGGCTACCTCAAGTCGGCGCCGAGCTTCCGGCTGCCGCGGCTACCGCAATGAGCGACCCCGAACCCTCGCATGCAACCGCGGCCATGGGCGCCCGCACCCCCGCAGCATCCCTGCGCCTATGCATCGCCGCCTGCGCATCCGCCCTCTTGGGCGCATGCGGCGGCGATGGCGCCTCGACCGAATCCCGGGTGCGCTTGGCTGCCGAATACCTGGACACGCTGGTACCGCAATGGATGGCACGCACCGGCGTCCCGGGCGTCGCCGCAGCCCCTGGAAAACTACACGGGCCGCTACGCCAACGCGTACTACGGCGAGGCGACGGTGCAACGCAACGAAGGCACGGGCGAGTTGGAGCTCATCCTGGGGCCGGCCCACGTACGGCACCCGCTCCGCCACTGGAGCGGAGACCTGTTCGTGTTCGAGCCCCTCGGGGAAAACGGACCGCCGGGGTCGGTTTCCGCGGTAGAGTTCGGAGCCGGGGAGATGCAGGTTGAATACTACGGAGAGGACCTGGCCAAAGGCCGATTCGCTCGGGTCGAACTAGACGGCTAGGCGTGGGTCCCGCCCGTCCAGGCGCAACCGGCCCCGTCAGGTCGAGCGGGTCAACCGCGCGAATGAAGCCAGCATGGCCGCCAGCGTCCGGGCTTCCGGCGTGAGCTGCTGGCTCGCCTTGTGGACGAGCGCGATGGAATAGCGGCGCACGGGCCGCTTCAACGGCAGCGCCGTCAACAGGCCCTGCGCCAACGGATGCCGTACCACGCTGCGCGGCAATCGTGCCAGGCAGTCCGACTCGATGAGCATGGAAAGCACGCCGAAAAGCGAATCGGTCACGGCGGCGATGCGAGGAGCACCCAGGGATTGTTCCTGGAACAGTTCCCAGATGGTTTCGTCGTGCGCGCCGGGCAAGTCCTGCTCTCCCAAGATCACCCAGTCGCAGTTCACAAGCTCGCTCAGCTCGGTGGCGCTCGCCAGCGGGTGATTGCTCCGCCCCACCACCACCGACTCGGTTTCGATCAGCACGTCGACGTGCATGTCCGAAGCGTCGAAGTGCAGTGGAATCCTCGTCACCGCGAACTCCAGTCGATTGTCCCGTACGCCCGCGACCAGCTCGGTTGCCACGCTCTGTTTGAGTTTCAGCGTCACGTCCGGCTGGACTCGCCGAAAATCGGCGAGCACGGCGGGGACGAATTTCAGCGTCGGCTCGATGGACACCCCGAGCCGGACGCATGGGGCCCGCGGCTCACGGACCCGCCGCAGCCATTCCTCTGTCCGGTTGGCTTCGAACAAAACAGATCGTGCGTAGCGGACGAATTCCTCTCCCTGTGGGGTCAGGATGACGCCCTTGGCATGCCGCTCGATCAGCGACACCCCATGATCCTTTTCGAACCGGGCCAGGCTTTTCGTCAGCCCGCCTTGCGACACATGCAGCGCCCGGGCGGCGGCGCGAAAACCGCCATGTTCGACCACGGCCATGAGATCGCGGAGTTGTTGTAGCGTCATCTTGGGATGCATGGCGGTGGAAAGCGTCGTTTTAGGAAAACGGTTGAGGTGCCTGCCGGAGGGGCCTCCCTACGCCGCCCCACGTCGGGAAATAGGCCGTCAGGCTGTCACTGCGGCGGCCCAGATTGATTCCGTGTGGTCATCGCGATACCGAAAAATCGCCGCCGGCCTCATTTTATGCTCCGCTAGAATTAGAGGTTCGGTACCACCATCCCCCGGGTGGCCCGTAAAGAGTCGCCGCACCGTGCGAATGCTCAGCATCGCCGCTGCCGGCCGCACATTTAAATCAAGAATTCTAAGAATCTTGGAGACAACCGTGTTCGGACGACCCTCCCTTGCCCATCTCTGCGGCTTTGTACTTTTGGCGCTGTCTTCTCTCCCCGCCGCGCACACCTGGGCGCAGAACTACCCCAATCGACCTGTCACCTTGGTTGTCCCAACGCCGCCGGGCGGCACGATGGACACCGTAGGCCGCCTCGTTGCCCAAGGAATGCGGGTGCCGCTGGGCCAATCCGTGATCGTCGAGAATGTCGCCGGCGCCTCGGGCGTGATTGGCGTGGGCCGTGTCGCGCGCGCCGCGCCGGATGGGTATACCTTGATCTATTCGTCCTTGGCAACGCACGTCATCAGCCCGGCGACGATGAAAGTCCCCTATGACGTGGTCAAGGATTTCAGCCCCGTCTCCTTCATATCCAGCACCCCATGGGTCATCGCCACGCGCGCCAACCTCCCCGTGGACAACATGCAAGGCCTGCTCCAGTGGCTGCGGAACAACCCGGGCAAGGCGAGCATGGGCACCGCTGGCTCCGGGTCGCCCTCCCACCTCGGCGGCATCCTGCTGAAAAACAAGACGCAAACCGAGTTCGAGCTCATTCCTTACGCCGGCAACGCGCCCGTCGCGAAAGACCTGGTCAGCGGCGTCGTCGATTTCGCGATCCTCGATCCCATCCTCGCCCTTCCCTTCATGCGGTCTGGCCATGCCAAGATCCTGGCGGTACTGTCAGACAAGCGCATGACCTCGGCACCTGAGGTCCCGACGATAGACGAGGCCGGTGTTCCCGGTCTCCATATCGCGCCGTGGCAGGCTATCTGGGCGCCCAAGGATACCCCGGCACCAGTGATCAAGACGCTCAATGCCGCCGTCAGCAAGGCCCTGGAAGATCCGGCAATCCGCAAGCAGCTGGAGGGCCAAGGCTATGAAGTGGGCTCGGCGCAAGAGCGCACCCCCGAATACCTCGCCCGATTCCACCAGGCGGAAATCGACAAATGGTGGCCCCTGGTCCAGGCTGCGGGCGCACAGGCGAAACCCTAGGCCCCGCGTAGCCGCCCGGGGTCGACAAGCATGAAACCAACGATCGAATTCGAGCTTAATGGCAAGCCCGTCACGACCATGGCGGATCCCAGCACGCCGCTGCTGTTCGTGCTGCGCAACGAATTCCAGCTAAAGGGGGCACGCTTTGGCTGCGGCGAAGAGCAGTGCGGCGCGTGCATGGTCCTCGTTGACGACCAACCCGTGTACGCCTGCTCGCGCGAGATCGGCACGCTGGCGGGGAAGGCTGTCCAGACGATCGAAGGGCTTGTCCAGGATGGCTCACCCCATCCGGTTCAAACCGCGTTCATCGAGGAGCAAGCGGCCCAGTGCGGCTACTGCACGTCGGGCCTCATCATGAGCTCGGTTGCGTTGTTGAAACGATGCCCCGCCCCTGATCGCAGCGCCATCATCGAGGCGCTCGATCCCCATCTATGCCGCTGTGGCGTGCACAACCGCGTCATCCGGGCAGTCGAGAAAGCCGCTGCGATCATGCGCAAGTCCACATGATGACACCATCGCTACCCAAGAGCCTGGTCGACAATCCGCGACTGAATCAATGGGTCGATTTTTCGCACCCGGGCCGCGCCACCGTGCGGTCGGGCAAGGTCGAGATCGGCCAAGGCATCCTTACCGCGCTGCGACAGATTGCGGCCGAAGAACTGGACCTGCATCCCGACCAGATCGACCTGGTCGCGGGCCAGACCGACAGCTGCCCGGACGAAGGCTTCACCGCAGGCAGCTACTCGGTTTCGGTCGGAGGCGCTTCGCTGCGCCTGGCCTGTGCCGACGTGCGTCGCCTGTTCATCCAGGCTGCCGCCGCACGACTGGGATGCCCGGAGGCAGACCTTTCGATCTCGG
The DNA here is from genome assembly GCF_937950555.1 of uncultured Pigmentiphaga sp. Taxonomy (NCBI): domain Bacteria; kingdom Pseudomonadati; phylum Pseudomonadota; class Betaproteobacteria; order Burkholderiales; family Alcaligenaceae; genus Pigmentiphaga; species uncultured Pigmentiphaga sp. Next base: position 41,591 of record NZ_CALFCW010000025.1, read on the forward strand.
ACGGGACCATTGTTCGTGGCGGCCACCCCACCGGACTCAGCTACTGGTCCCTGCGTGACGAGGTGTCGCTGGACCGGGCTTACAGCGGGGAGGCCCGCCCGAAAGAGCCGGAAACCTTTCGCTGGGTAGGCCACAAGATGCCCCGCCTGGACCTTCCGGCCAAGCTCAGTGGCAGCGGCTTCATCCACGACCTGCACTTTCCCGACATGCTGCATGCGCGTGTCGTCCGCCAACAGCGCAGGGGGCGCCACATCGTATCCATCGATGAACGCGCGCTCGCTCGCGCGGCCGGCCAACCCATCGAACTGCTGCGGGACAAGGACTTCCTCGCCATCCTGGGCACCTCGGAGTCCGCCGTCTATCACGCAAGCAAGCGTGCCGAGACCGCCGTGACGTGGGAGGGAGGAGAGTCCCTGCCCTCAGACTTCGGCTCGATCGCGTGGCTCAAGTCCCAGGAAGCCATCCGACGCGTCCACGCCACGGGCAAGCCAGACGCGGATAACGTGGCCCACACGATCAGTGCAGAATACAGCCGTCCCTGCCTCACGTATGGCTCGATAGGCCCCTCGTGCGCCTATGCCGTGTTCGCCGACGGAAAACTGACCGTCTGGTCCCACACGCAGGGGCCTGCGGTACTGCGCGAGTGGCTGGCGATTACCCTGGACCTGTCACCGGAGCAGGTGACCGTCATCCACGCCCAGGGCGCTGGCGCATACGGTCACAATACCGCGGACGACGCCGCGTTCGACGCCGCCTTCATCGCCATGCGGCGGCCCGGCAAGACGATCCGTGTGCTGTGGAACCGGGAAGATGAGTTCAGCTCGGCCCCCATCAGCCCGGCGATGGTGATGCGATTGAGCGCCGACCTGGACAAACAGAACCGGCCGCTCAACTGGCGCACCGAAATCTGGAGCCCGCCCCACGTCCAGCGTCCCGGCCTGAACGGAAACAGCAACCTACTCGGGGCATCGGCGATCGAAGGCGCGCCACCGCTCAAACCGATCGACGACCTCCCCCATGAGCGCGGCGGCGGCGCCACGCGCAACTCGGTGCCGATGTACCAGCTCGGACATTTCCAGCTGACACATCACATGATTCCGCTTACCACCGTACGCACCTCGTCCCTGCGCGGACTGGGCACCTGGGCCAACGTGTTCGCCATCGAATCCTTCATCGATGAGCTGGCCGAACACGCAGGCGTGGATCCCGCCCGCTACCGCCTCGACCTGCTTGCCGATGACCGTGCCCGCAAGGTGATCGAGGAAGTCTGCCGCATGAGCGACTGGTTCGGACGACCCACCGAGATCGGCACCGGCTCCGCCAAGGGCCTCGGATTCGCCCGCTACAAGAACATCGCCGCCTACGTCGCCATCGTGGCCGAAGTCACCGTGGAAGAAGACGTCCGCGTGGACCAGATCTGGTGCGCCGCAGATGCCGGCTTGACCGTGAACCCTGATGGCGCGGAGAACCAGATCGAGGGAGGCATCATCCAGGCGCTGAGCTTTAGCCGGGAGAAGCTCCCTTTCGAAGACGGCGCCGTCAGCGCCCGCAGCTGGAGGGACTATCCGATCCTGCGTTTTTCCGACATCCCGCCCGTACAGATCTCCTGGACAGGATCGCCGTACGATCCTGCCGTAGGGGTCGGCGAAGCCTCGGTCGGGCCCACGGTGGCAGCCGTGGCCAATGCCGTGGCGCGCGCTCTGGGCCAACGAATCCGCCGCCTTCCGATCAACCGGGAAACCATCATGGAGACCTTGTTGGGCGAGGGCTAAGCTGCCCCTGTTCCAACTCCTCCGTGCACTTCGTCGGCGCGCGCAGCGCTCCATTCCCGGGGTGACATCCCCGAATGCGCCTTGAACGCACGAGATAGCGCGGCTTCGCTGCCGTATCCCACCTCGGCGGCAATGATCTTCAAGGGACGGCCCCGGCGTAACGCCTTCTGCGCCAGGCTTACGCGCCAAGCTTGCAAATACTTCCCTGGCGTAACGCCGACTGTCTCGCGGAAAGCCGTGGCGAATGCGCTCCGGGACATGCCGGCGGCACCCGCCAGTTCGTCCAAAGTCCACTCCCGCGCAGGCGCCTCGTGCATCGATACCAGCGCGTGGCGTAGGCGCGGATGCGACAGGCCGGACAACAGGCCGCCCTGCACTGCGCCGTTCTCCATTAGCCGGCGCAGTACTTGGATCATGACCACCTCGAACAGGCGCTCGATCAGCGCAACGCGGCCGCACCGGTCTTGAAAGGCTTCCTCGAACAACAACGCCAGGACCGGTTCAGCACCTTCAATCTCGTCCAGCCGCAGGCAGATCACGTCCGGCAATGCGGACGCGACCGGATTACCGGCACCTCCTTCGAAAGAGAGGTTTGCGCAGACCATGTCCGCACCGCGCGTTGGGTCGGTGATGAATTGATGCCTGAGGGGGCGGGGAAACAGCAGCAGGCTCGGGTGATTCACATGCAGCGACTCCGAACGGTAGCGCACCTCCACCGAGCCACTCCGCACCAGGTGCAACTGTCCGCGCGCGCCATCGTCTTCCACCGTGTTGAGACCGCATAGCGCGCCGGTATTGAACACCTGCGCGCTGACGGGGAAATGCGCCATCAATGCTGCAAGCCGGTCCGCCACGCCAGTACTCCTGATCAAGTTTTCTGTACTTCATTAAACCAAAAGTCTTGGCGAGTTGCGCAAAATGCGTCTCACCGGGACCGCTATCACGCAGCTCCCAATCGCAAACCCTTCTCCTCTACGTACTAGGAGCTACTGACATGAACACGACTACCCGCGCCATTGCCGCCGGCCTGCTGGCGACTTTCCTGCAAACCGGCACGCTCGCGCACGCCGCCGAGCCTGCCACCCCCGCGCAAATCGCCGCGCGCGCCACAGTTGAGGGCAATTACGTCGTCACGGCAGACGGCACGCGCCTGTACTACAAAGACTGGGGTCCGAAGAATGGCCCAGTCGTGACTTTCAGCCACGGATGGCCGCTCAGTTCGGACAGCTGGGAGTCGCAGATGATCTTCCTGGCCGACCACGGCTTTCGGGTGATCGCCCATGACCGGCGTGGCCATGGGCGCTCCAGCCAGCCTTGGAACGGCAACGACATGGACCACTACGCCGATGACCTTGCCGCCGTGATCACCGCGCTTAACCTGAAAGACGTCACCGCAGTCGGGTTTTCCACGGGCGGCGGAGAGGTGGCACGCTACATTGGCCGCCACGGCACCAGCCGGATCAAGAAAGCCGTACTGGTCAGCGCCGTACCGCCGTTGATGCTGCGCACGGCCGACAATCCGAATGGCGTGCCGCTGGAAGTTTTCGACGGCCTGCGCAAGGCCTCGCTAGAGAATCGCTCACAGCTTTACCTGGACCTCGCGTCCGGGCCGTTCTACGGCTTCAACCGGCCCGGCGCCAAGGTTTCGCAAGGCCTGGTCCAAAGCTGGTGGGCGCAAGGCATGCAGGCCGGCCACAAGAACACCTACGACTCCATCGCGGCCTTCTCCGCCACGGATTTCCGCGAAGACCTGAAGAGAATCGACGTGCCCACGTTGGTGATCCACGGCGACGACGACCAGATCGTGCCCTTCGACATATCTGGAAAAGCGTCGGCCGCGCAGATCAAAGGCGCGAAACTGATCGTCTACCCCGGCGCGCCCCACGGCCTGACAGACACCCACAAGGAGCGATTCAACCAAGACCTGCTGGATTTCCTCAGGAACTGAGCGAACGCTACGCGAGGGCGGCGGGCGACGCCCTCGCGATCGGGGAAGGCCCTTCATCGGACGGGCCCTTCGTCGGGAGTCAACCGGCTAATCGCGCCGTAGACCACGCCAAACGATGTTCCCGACAACGCGACGCCCACGCAGAACCCGGCCGATAGCGTGAAGGCCAAGGGCGTCGCCGCCTTCGACATCAGCAAAAGCCCGGCGCCATAGCACAGCAATCCGCCGACCATGACGCGCCGGGACCCGAAACGATCGGCGATCATGCCGGTAAATGGCTGGCTAATGCCCCAGACCAGGTTTTGGATGGCGATGGCAAAACCGAACGCTTCCCGTGACCAACCGTGATCCATGGTAATCGGAATGAGAAAAATTCCCTGCGCATGGCGCACGCCGAGGGCTAGCCCCATGATCAGGCCGCCGCCGACCACGATGGGCCAGAGACTTCTTGCGCTGCTCCTGCCCGGAAGTTTCGACCCCATCATTCCCCCTTTGCGTTTCGCATTCCGCTTCGACATACGTTCCTGGCGATTCCATCCGGATTAAACTCAGCCGATAGGGCGTCATCAAACGAAATCTCCGTCGCATTCGCATGAGAAAAAGGAATGTCACGCTCGCTCGTTCGCCTTCCTTCCCTCGACCTGATACGCGGCTTTGTGGCGGTCGGCCGCCGCATGAGCATCACTTTGGCCGCCCGGGATCTCTGTCTCACCCAATCAGCGGTAAGCCGGCAGATTCACGGACTGGAAACGGCCTTGGGCTGCAAGCTGCTGGTCCGCGGGCACCGGTCGATCGCCTTTACGCCCGAAGGGGAGCGACTGTTCCGTAGTGCCGATAGCGCCGTTCAGCAGTTGCAGAATGTCGTCGGCGAACTGATGGAATCGATCGGTCGCCAAACGGTGACGGTGACATCCACGATTGGCGTGACGGGCCTGTGGCTCATTCCGCGCCTAAGCAGCTTCTTGCAGGAAAATCCCAATATCGAGATCCGCCTTTCGGCAAATACCCGGATCGCCGACCTGAAGGCGGAAGGCATCGATCTGGCCATCCGGTACGGTGCCCCGGAAGCCGCCCCAGAAAACGCCATTCGTCTCTTTGACGAAGCCGTGGCACCGGTAGCCAACCCACTGCTCGGCCTGACGGGAATCAGCGAGGCAGACTGCCTGAAGAGGCAAGTCTTGCTGGAATTCGATGGGCCATACCGGCCCTGGCTTCAATGGGGCGAATGGCTGGCAAGCCAGGGATGGGAAGGGGTGCGACCCAAGGCTATTCTTCGCTTCAATCAATACGATCAGCTCATTTATGCCGCCATGGCCGGCCATGGTATCGCGCTCGGAAGGTTGCCGCTGTTGTCGCCCATGTTGGCCGATGGCCGCCTGCGGGTTCTTGGCACCCCGAAAACCGGCCCCGGGACGAGCCACTACGCTTACTGGTTAATCCAGGCCGAGAGAGAACCGAGACCAGAAGTTCTCGAAGTCATGCGCTGGATCCAAGCAGAAGCCGCCACGCCAACCAAGAGCCTCGCGCCTCAGGGGCATGCTGATGCCAACTGGAAGAGCTTGCCAGCCTGATGGCAGGAAGGATAAAGCGCGCCCCGGGAACGTTCTTCGGCATCTCCAATTTTTGCGTCAACCTCACGACCTTGCTGCCGGGACAGCGTCCTCGTTACGGCACGTCCATTCCAAACCTTCCGGTTCTCAATCCTCCACGGCTTCAACAGCCGTAGACGTCCCCTCCTGTGGGGCCATCGGAACGAATGCATCGCAATAAAAGCGATCCGAGGCCAGTCCCCGCTCGGCCACGAAGCTCTGCCGCGCCGCGCTAATCATCGCTGGCGACCCGCAGGCATAGACCTCGCAATCTGCCAGCGAAGCGAAATCGTCCAGCACCGCCTGGTGGACGAACCCCTCGCGACCTTGCCAGCCGCTGCCCTCGGGGCAGTCGGACAACACAGGAACGAAACGGAACCAGTCATGCTTGCCGGCCCACTTGCGCGGCAATTCCGCCATGTACAAGTCTTCCTCCCGGCGCGCGCCCCAGTACAGCGTCATGGGCCGCTCGAGCTTGCGCTTAATGGCATCCTCCACCATGGATTTGATGGGAGCGAAACCCGTACCGCTGGCGACCAGCACCGCCTGCTGGCTCGAGTCGCGCAGGTAAAAGTCGCCGAAAGGCAGGGATACGTCCAGGACCTGTCCGACCTGTACCGCATCCATCAGGTAGGTCGAGAACTTGCCGCCGGGCACATGGCGGATGTGCAACTCCACGCCGTCGTTATGCTGGGGTGGGTTGGCCATCGAAAAATGCCGTATCGTGCCATCTGCCATCCGTACGTGCAGGTACTGGCCCGCCTTGAAGCGCACCCGGGTGCCAGCCGGAAAGCGCAGCTGCAGCACCGTCACGTCGGGGGCGGCTCGGGTCATGCGATAGACCTTGGCCGCTACCGTCTTGCTGGCGGCCGGATCGCGGCGCTCGATGTCGCGCACGGCCACGTCCAGGTCAGAACAGGGCCGGGCCTGGCACAGCAGGACTGCGCCCTCGCGCCTCTCATCTTCACCGAGCACCCCTTCTCCCGAGCCCCCCCGGGTTTCGCCCGCCACGATCTTGCCCCGGCAGCTACCGCAAATGCCAGTACGGCAGGAATACGGGATCTCGTAGCCTGCGGCCAACGCGCCGTCCAGCACGCTCTGCCCGGCATCGCAAGTGAATTCGATGTCTCGCTGGTCGATGCGTATGGTGTATTGCATGGATTCCATCCCGGCCCTGCCGGGTCGATAGAACTAGAGGCCCGCCAGCAGGCGCACGGTGCGCAGCACGGCGGATGCGTCGGCCGTGCCCCGGCCCGCGATGTCGAAGGCGCAACCGTGCCCCACGCTGCTGAAACAGACGCCTCCGCCCACGGACAGCGCACTGGCTTGCCGCGGACTCAGCAGCTTGACCGGAATGTGGCCCTGGTCGTGGAACATGGCGAGATAGACGTCGTGGCGGCGCTGCGCCAGCATCAGGTCGGCGCCCTGCGGGCCGTCCACGTCCAGCCCCATTGCGCGCAGGCGCGCCACGGCTGGTTCGGTAATCGCCTGGTCCTCGTCGCCGAACAGGCCATTCTCGCCCGCGTGCGGATTAATGCCGAAGACGCCCAGCCGCGGCCGGTGGATGCCGATCATGCGCGCGCCCTCGATGGTGGCCAACGCCGCATCCACGACCAGTTGGGTATCCAGCCTGCCCAACGCCGTCCGCACAGATTCGTGCAAGGTCACATGGCCGATCTTCAGCTCCGGAGAGACCAGTACCAGGAAGACCCTGTCGGGCGAGGCGCCGGTCAACTGCGCGATCAGGCCCGGGTAGCCCGAGAATGGAATACCCGCCCGTGCCACGGAAGTTTCCGAATGCGGACAGCCGACCACGGCGTCGACCGCACCGGACCGCGCCAGCCGCACCGCCTCGCGCACATAGGCCACCATGGCGGCGCCCGCCGCGGCGCGTACTTCGCCCGGAACGTATTCCGATGGCGGTAATGCCGCCACGTTGGCCCACAGCAATTGATCCGGATGGCGCTGGACACCCGGCACGAACGCGGTGAGCGACATGCCGGGGGCATGGCGGACCAGCAGCTCTTGCAATACGAACCCGTCGCCCACCAGCACGCAGTCGACCGGCTCGTCCCGCAGGGCGAAAGCCGCCTTGACGGCGATCTCCGGGCCGATGCCATTGGCATCGCCCAGTGCGATCGCGATGCGCTTGCGGCCGGCCGTCATAAAGGTATCGCCAGCAGGGTATCGATGTTCTGGCTATCGCAGACCACGATGCGCTCGGCGAACTTCAACTGCCCGTCGACACCTTCCACCACGCGGTCCAAATAGCGCCCGGAAGCGAACACCTCGGTCTGGCCGTCGCGCATGATGCGCACCACCAGGAACGGAGTCTCCACCCGCGCCGCACCATCTTCGGTGCCCAGCACGCAAGGCAGACCCACGATGTGGCGGTAGCGGTGGCGTTCATAGACATTGGCCTCGCGCAGTGCCGAAACCCGGTCCTGCAGCATGGCGCGCGTGTCGGCATAAATCATGCCCGCCTGCATGCCGGCAGCGTAGTTATCCGCGGTAGTGACCACGTACAGGCAGCGCTCCTCGAAAAATGCCGGCCATGCCTCGACTTCGTCGTTGTCGATGCAGCGTACATAGGCGGCATTGAGATTGCCTAGCCGTTCTTGCGAAAACTCCGCCATGCTTCAGATCTCCATGTAGCCGCGATAGGCGTTCCAGAACCCGCGCACCGACGCTTCCGTGGTGCGATTGTCTTGCGTTTCGATGCCGTCGCCGCCCATCTCGAGCACTGCCTGCTCATGATCGGCACCCATGATGCCGCGCTGCACGAAGCCGCCCACCGCACCGTCCTCCATGGAGACGAAGCCGGCCGGACCGGTCAGGTTGGACTGCTTCAGGCGCATGCGCCGCAGCTCCGGCGTGTCGTCTGCGAATCCGAGATACGTCCAGTTCAGCACGGTCTTGTCTATGCCCGCCGGCAGGATCTGGCGAACCGCGATCGTGTTCTGGATCTGCGCCAATACAAAGCCGGGGAATACCGATAGGATCTGCAGGGTCACGCCGTCGCCGAACTCATCGCAGCCGTCCAGCATGCTCGGGTCGGCCAGCGCGTAGCCCTCCTTGTTGGAACGCAGTTTCTCCGTGCTGTACTCGGTGTTGGGCTGCGGCTGGTGCGAGAGCTTGGAATAGCTGACGTGGTGGGCACCGGTCTCGCTCACGATCACGCCGCCCTTCTGCGACAGCCGGTTGATATTGAAGGTGGTGAAGAACACGTGCAGCAAGCTGGCATGGTAGGAGTCCTTGACGTTCTCCATGTACAGCTTCCAGTTGTTCGGAATGGTCTGCTTGAAACGACCGATGATTTCCACCGGCTTGCACAGCACGCGCTCGATGCGCTCTAGGATTTCGTCGCCGAGGTACTCTTCGATGGGCGGCACGTCCTCGTCCAGGCTGCCGAACACCAAGCCGGCCACGCTGGCGGTACGCAACTTGCGCGGGTGATGCTCCTCCATCCGGAACCCCGGGGGCATGCCGCCCTTTCCGTTCACGCCCTGCTGGAACGCCACTCCCCGCAGGTTACCCTGCAGGTCGTAGCGCCACGCATGGTAGACACAGGCGAAATCACGCGTCTTGCCGCCGTCATCGATCGCGATCAAGGCACCGCGGTGGGCGCAGCGATTCTCGAAGGCCTGTAATTCGCCTTCCTCGTCCCGCGTGACGATGACCGGCATCTCGCCGACGAAGGTGGTGCGGTATGCCCCCGGTTCGGCAATCTCCGCCTCCAGGCACAAGTAGTTCCAGGTCGGTCCCTGGAACACCCGCTTTTGCTCGGCATCGTAGACATCCCGGTCGCGATAGAGCCAATAAGGCACCCGGGTCAAGCCGTCCTCCCAGGTCCGCCGGGGGTCGTGAGTCTCGCTGTGGCTCATGGACTTCCTTGTTGTTGCAAAAATCAGTTAATGGTGACCTCGGCCGTGTCGATGGCCTTCTTCCACTTGATGCGCTCGGCCTTCATGAAATCGGCCATCTGCGCTGGCGTGTCGCCACCCACCTCCGCGCCTTGCTCGATGAACTTCTGCTTGACGTCGGGCATCTGCAGGACTTGGGCAATGGAGGCATTGAGCTTGTTCACCACGTCGTCTGGCGTGCCCGCCGGCGCGACCACGCCGAACCAGGTGCTGACGTCGAAGCCGGAGAGACCGGATTCGGCCAGGGTGGGTGTCTTGGGCAAGAGCGGGCTGCGCTGCGCGCTGGTGACGGCCAGGATGCGGACCTTGCCCGCCTCGTGCTGGCGAAAGGTCGAGCTGATGTTGTCGAAGAACGCATCGACCTGGCCGCCCATCAGGTCGGCGAGCGCCGGTGCGGTTCCCCCATAGGGAACGAACACGAAGTTCAGGTTCGCCTGGGAAGCGACCAGTGCGCCCGTCAGGTGCGACGTGGTGCCGTTGCCCTGCGTGGCCACGGTCACCTGGCCATTGTTCTTGCGCGCGTAGTCGATGAACTCCTGGGCTGATTTCACGGGCAGATCGTTCTTCACCGCAAGCACGTTCGGCACGCGCGCCAGCACGGCTACGGGCGCGAAGCGCTCGGGATCGAACTGCAGGCTCTTGTACAGGTATTGATTAATGACCAGCGGCGCGGGGGGCGTCGACACCAACGTATACCCGTCCGGCGCGGCCTTGGCCACGAGGGCGGCACCGATGTTGCCGCCGGCGCCTGGCCGGTTCTCGATGATGACGGGCTGCCCCCACATCGCACTGAGCTTCTCGCCGATGATCCGGGGCAACACGTCGGCCGTGCCGCCTGCCGAGTACGGAACCACGATGCGCACGGGACGGTTCGGGAATTCACCCGATTCAGCGTGTGCCACGCCACAGAAAACCGCCCATGCCGCTAACGCGGCACAGGCCATCGATGTAGTTTGTCTCATCCTTGATCCCTCCTCTATGGGAAATGCGAACGGAACGCCGTTTCTCATCCGAACATAAAGTCGCAAAGCGAAGATTAGTTCGCATATGAACACACATCAACAAAAACGGCTATAATGTTCGCAAAACGAACGCTCGCGATTTTCTTATCCCATGATCACGACCCCGCGCGATACCCGTACCAAGGAAGACAAGGAATACGTCGCCGGCCTGGAAAAAGGCCTGGCCATCATCGAGGCGTTCGGCATTCGCTCGGGCCCGCTCACGCTGAGCGAGGCCGCCGAGATCACGGGCCATCCGCGCGCCACGGCCCGCCGCTCGCTCTTGACGCTGCAACGGCTCGGCTACGTGGAAAGCGATGGCCGGAATTTCCGGTTGACGCCGCGGGCGCTCCGGCTAGGGCACGCCTATGTCACATCCAGCCCCCTGCCCAAGCTGGCGCAGCCGGTGCTGGAGACCATCAGCGAGCGAACCAAGGAATCGAGCTCGCTGGCGGTGCTCGATGGCGGTGAAGTGGTGTTCGTCGCGCGTGCCGCCACGCGCCGCAGCCTGTCGCATGGCCTGGGCATGGGGTCTCGCCTACCCGCGCACTGCGCCGCGACGGGCCGGGTATTGATGGCGGCGCTTGGCGCGGACGACCTCAAGCAATTGCTGGGCAGGATGCCGCGCCGCGCGCTCACGCCCCGAACTCGCACCGAGATCCCGGAACTACTTGCACTACTGGATGAAGCACGGCGCCTGGGCTATGCCACCAGCGACGAGGAACTTGAAATAGGCGTACGCTCCATCGCCATCCCGGTCTACGACCAAGCGGGCCGCACCGTGGCAGCAATGAGTCTGGTGGCATCGGTCAATCGCTACACGCTGGACCAAATGGTGGAAGTCCTGCTGCCGGAATTGCTGGGCGGCCGACGCATGCTGAGCGCGATGCTTTAGATCTCGACGCACGACCGATGGCGGCGACGCACTGCACAGCCGCTTGCCAAGAGCCCGCCTGCAAGCCCCCGCGAAGAAGTTGGCGCTGGGTTTGGGAAACCAGGGGAAAAAGGAATTCGAGCCAGACGAGTCCTGCACGCCACTTTGCGCCTGCCTGGCATGCGCAGAACAGCGCCGGATCCCGCGTCGTGTGGCGGACTGCAGAAATGAAAATGCCCAGCTGCAAGAGCTGGGCATGGAATCTGGTGGCCTGGGGCGGAATCTCATTCGCAGCTTCTACGCCTTTGTTCATGCGGGTTTGTAAATCTCAGAACTGCGTGGGGGTACAAACTGGGGTACAAGTCGGGCGGCGATGTATAAAAGCCACAAAATAATGTATCGCCGTCCAATGATGCTGTTCTTCTTTCGGACGGGGGTGGCTTTGATGCGCTGGCTTTAACTTGCCAGCGCCCTGTTGCGCTCCACAGGCCTCCATCGCCAGCGTGGCCCTCGCGCACGGCCTGAACGCGAACTTGGTGCATAAATACAGGCAAGCGCAGCGCGCAGCGCCGGCAGGCGCGAAGACGTGAGGGATGGAAGCCCGAAGGGGCAAGACGCCGCAGGTGTATTGACCCAGTGAAATCCTGCTCACGTCATAATCGAGGAAACGACGTTGAGCACGAAGATGGAAGAAGACAT
>NZ_CALFCW010000026.1:0-6345 GCF_937950555.1 uncultured Pigmentiphaga sp.
ACCGATGCCGGGTCACACCCATTTGCTCGGCTAGCCGCCTTTCGGCCGGCAAGGGCTCCCCCGCGGCCAACATCTGCCGCAACTGATCGACCAAACTCTGAATTTCTTCATTTGGTTGTGGGTTTGGTTGCATTCTTGTTCCTCGAATGGCTGGCAAGCTCTTTCTACGCGCGTCGGTGCCCAATGATGTGGCGCAGTGCACTATCTTAGCGCAGCTCGAGGTGCACGCCCTTTCCTGGGCTCGCCCCCCCCAATTTTGCCGCCCCGACTCAACCAAAATATCAACCAATTAGGGAAAACCATATCAAACCAAATTTTTGGTTTACACAACCGTGGTTGAAGTATAGATTTGGTGGCGACATCTAGTGTTGAACTCTGAATGAGGGAAAACGAAATGAGCGTCGCCGCCGTAGCCGCACCAGACAATCAAACCGAGCTCCAGCAAATGTACGCGGCCATCCAGGCCAAGAGCATGTTCCCTTTCTGGGCGAGGAATTCGGACGTCGAGCACGACGAAATCAAACAGCTAATGGAGGGCCCCAAGCCCATTCCCTACCGTTGGTCTTACGCGACCGACATCGCGCCGCTGCTCGAGCAATCGGCCCGCCTGGTGACGACGGAAAACACCGACCGCCGGTCGCTGATATTGGTCAACCCCGGCCTGGCTCCACGCCGCGCCACGGTCAGTACGATGTACACAGCCTACCGGCAGAACGACCCGAATGAGGTCATGCCGCCGCACAAACACACGGCGAGCGCGATCCGCTTCGGCCTGACCGGTAAACAGAACTTCACCGGCGTAGAGGGAGAAGACATCACCTTCGGCCCGGGCGACTTGGTGCTCACGCCCCGGGATACCTGGCACAACCATGGCAATACCGGCGACGAGCCCGCCATCAACCTCTCCGTCCTGGACTACCCGCTCGTGGAGAGCTTGAACGCGCTGCAATTCAGCCACGATTACCGCGAGGACGGCGAGTACAAGCGCAAGCAGTCTGCCCGTTTCCCCACCGAATATTCCGCGATGGTTTATGGCTCGGGTGGGCTGCTGCCCCGCTTTGTCGATCATGTGCGCGGAGGCGGCGACTCTTCGCCCATGTATGTCTATCGGTACGAACCCATGCGCGAGCTGCTGCACCGGCATCGCGACTGGTCCGAGAATCCGCATGAGGGGCTACTGATCGAGTACGTGCATCCCGTGCGCGGGGGCCCGGTCTACAAGACCATGACATTCTTCATGCAAATGGTGCGTCCCGGTGAAAAAACCCTTCCGGTCAAGCAGACGGCCAATCTCTTGGTCGCACCGTTCGAAGGGGCAGGTAAAGCCTACATCGACGACCAAGCCTTCGACTTGGCGCCGTTCGACACCCTCGCCATACCGGGCGATTGCTGGACGAGCTACGAAAACACCAGCCGCTCGGAGCCGCTGATCCTATTCGTCGCCAGCGACGAGCCCGCTTTGTCCAGCTTCGGGTTGCTGCAGCGTTGGGGCAAAACGGAGTCGGGCGACGTCATCCGCCTTGCGTAAGGAGCACAACGTGTCCAGATCGTGGAATACACGTCAGCTCGCGCACATCGATTGCGATGGCGGAGGCCAGGTGTGGGTCGACCGGAACATCCTCTACGTCTCTCACATGCGGCCCCCGCACGGAACCTCTATCTACGACGTGTCCGACCCGCGCCATCCGCGGTTGTTGGCCACGCTAGAGGTCCCCATGGGCTGGCACTCTCACAAGGTGCGCGCCCAAGACGGGATCATGGTGGTGAACTATGAAAAGTTCCGTGAAGGAGCGCCAGAGTTCGGCGGAGGCCTCGGCATCTACGACGTCAGTCAGCCGTCCCGGCCGCGCCTGGTCAGCAGGTGGATGTCTGGCGGAGAGGGTGGGGGTGTCCATCGATACGATTTCGACGGGCGCTACGCCTACATCTCCCCCACGGCCGAGGGCTTCATCGGGAATATCGTCAAGATCATCGACCTGCACGATCCAGCCAAGCCGGAAGAGGTCGGAAGGTGGTGGATTCCCGGACAGAACGTCGGTGCCGGCGAAGAGTATCCATGGGACGACTACGTCCGGCCGCGTTGCCATCACCCGCTACGCATGGGGGACAGGCTGTACGTCTCGTACTGGCACCACGGCTTCTTCATCCTCGACATCTCCGACATGGGCCATCCCAAGCTGATATCGGGAGTGAACAGCAGCCCCGCGCATCCGCACCCGACCCACACCGCGCTACCGATCCCGGATCCCATACGCGGCCGGCGGCTCATGGTGGTGGCGGACGAGGACGTCGCAAAACTGCGGCCCGCTCCCCCGTCTTTCGCATGGATCTACGACATCACCGATGAGACGCAACCCATGCCCATCGCGACTTTCCAGGTCGATGGATTGGACCCTGACGGACTTCCGCAGGAACCCATGACTGGCTGCCACCAGCCGTCCGAGCGGTTCTTTGGCCACGTCATCCCATTTGCCTGGTTCGCTCAAGGACTCAGGCTGGTAGACATCTCCAATCCCTTCGCACCGAAGGAAGTGGGTTATTTCGAGCCGGACGTTCCGGAAGGATATGCACGCGTGTCTTCCAACGACGTAACGATGGACGAACGCGGCATTGCTTATCTGATCGATCGTCAGCGCGGACTGGACATTATCGAGTGCTTCCCCACTTAGAGAGGAGCCAAACGTGGATCAACCGACTATCCAGGCCTACGGGAAAAAGAATCCCAACTTGCCTTTTCATCCTGCCGTGCGGGCGGGAGACTTCGTCTTCATCTCCGGCCAGGTTGCCAAAGATGAAAACGGCAACATGATAAGCGGCACGATCGAGACCGAAACCCGCGCAACCATCGAGGCACTGCGCCGCGCCCTACAGGCTGCCGGCTGCGATCTCGAAGACGTCGTCAAAGTGACGACCTACCTGGCCGATGCCCGCGACTTCGGTCGATACAACGGCGTCTTCAAGGAATTCTTTCCAGAAGGACGCCTGGCACGCACGACCGTCGAGGCGCGCGCGGTCATCAACACGAAGATCGAGATCGAGTGCGTGGCCTACAAACCTTTGGCTTGACCGAACATGCGCGGCAACACGTCGCGCACGGGGCGGTCGCCAGCAGTGGCCGTCCCCGCAGCGCCGTGACGAGGCGGCGCATGCCATTCAAGCGTGAAACTTTGATAAGGAAGAACGATGTTGCAAGTCCTCGGCCGGGCCACATCCGGCAACGTGCAGAAAGTCCTGTTCCTGCTAGAAGAAGCCAAGATCCCCTATGAGCGCAAGGATTATGGGCGCATTTTCGAGAACACGACGCTAACGCCAGAATACAAGGCCATTAACCCGACCCAGAAGGTCCCGACCATCGTCGACGGCGAGCTCAGCGTGTGGGAGTCACACACCATCCTCCGCTACCTCGCCGCCAAGCACGGGCTCACCGCGCTGTACCCCGCAGACCCCGCCGCACGCACACACGTGGAACGCTGGATGGACTGGACGCTGGCCTCGCTCAACGCTGTCTACCTAGGCGGATTCCGCGACGCCAAGAAGAGCGCAGAGGAGCGTGCCCCCGACACGGTCAAGAACCTGGTCTCGGAACTGAGCATCCTCGAGTCCCAGCTTGAGAAACACCCTTGGGTGGCCGGCGAAGCCATGACGCTCGCGGACGTCTGCATGGGGCCCATCGTGCGCCGATGCATCGCTTTTCCCTTCGAGCT
This sequence comes from uncultured Pigmentiphaga sp., assembly GCF_937950555.1. Taxonomy (NCBI): domain Bacteria; kingdom Pseudomonadati; phylum Pseudomonadota; class Betaproteobacteria; order Burkholderiales; family Alcaligenaceae; genus Pigmentiphaga; species uncultured Pigmentiphaga sp. The sequence continues at coordinate 3,705 of NZ_CALFCW010000026.1, forward strand.
TCCTGCCATGCCCAAGATTTCGGCATGGGTGAAAAAGCTCGAGGCCATGCCGTCTTTCCAAAAAGCGGTTGCCGCGGGCTGACGCGACAACTCGCGAACCAATAACTCATGAAAATCGTTGGCAGCGCCCGCGCGCCGCCAACGCAAACATTGTTCTTGCCGTTACATTGCGGGGGCCCCTAATGCCACTCACGATGCATTTCAGTTTTCGAAGCGCGGTGCCAAGAACGGTATGCGCCAATCGCACCCGCTTCGCCGGCAGCACTGAGGCAAAGCGTTTCCGTGTCTCGCGGGCCATCAAAGGCGCGCTTTGCCATGTACTCCTCTCCGTATCCGCCCTGCCCGCACTCGCTGACGACTACCCCTCCAAACCGATACGCCTTGTCGTCAGTTTCCCGGCAGGAGCCGGCACAGACCTGATCGCGCGCGTCGTGGGGGCCGAACTGCAGAACATCTGGGGACAGCAGGTAATCGTAGAAAACAAGCCCGGCGCGGCAGGCAACATAGCGGCCGAAACGGTACTTCGTGCACCTGCAGATGGCTATACCTTGCTCATCGTCAACAGCACGTTCACGGCCAACGTGGGCCTGTTCCCGAAGCTCCCATTCAACCCCATCACTGATTTCCAACCCATTACGCGCTTGGGAGCGTCACCCATGGTGATCGCCGCGGCAGGCAACACGCAGTTTGACAACCTAGACCAAATGGTCACCGCGGCCAAATCAGCACCGGGAGCGCTTAGTTATGCGTCGTGCGGCAATGGTGGCCCGCCGCACATCGTTGCTGAGCAGTTTTTTCGCCTACACGGCGCCAACGTGACACACATCCCCTATAAAGGCTGTGCGCCGGCAACCACTGACGTCGTGGGCGGGCAGGTCCCCATCCTTTTCACGAACTACCTGAGCGTCAAGCCCTATCTGCCGACCGGACGGCTCAAGGCACTAGCCGTGACGCTAAGAGAACGCAGCCCGCTCGCGCCAGACATACCCACCGTCAGAGAGCTGGGCTTTGGCGATATCACGACGGACCTCTGGTTCGGCCTGGTGGCCCGCGCGGGTACGCCGCAGCCCGTCGTCGAGAAGCTGAGCGCCGCCGTCGCGAGGGCTCTCTCCTCGCCGTCCGTCCGCGAAAAACTCAACCAGCAGGCTGTGGAACCACAGCCGGATTCGCCCCAGGCGTTCGGCCAGTTCCTGAAAGAGGAGGTCGCGCTTTACAGCCGACTGGTCAAGGAGCTCGACATCAAGCTGGACTGAAAGAAGGCGCATCTGCGCCGAACCTGCGCCAACCTTGTCTGACGAGGAGAAAACCTTGTTCGATATCCATAGTTCGGCCTTGTCCGGGAACGTGCTGTCCGACATGTTCCAGGCGCCGGTCGCGGCGGCCAGGGAGTCGGTCGAACCGGCACGTACCCCGGCAGGCACGGCCCAGATCCGTGCGAGCGGTCTCGCCGTGGACTTCACCAACGGCGGCAAACGCATTCGCGTCCTGCACGACGTCAACCTCGAAGTGCAAAAAGGTGGCTTCGTGTCGCTGATCGGCCCGTCCGGCTGCGGCAAGAGCACCCTGCTGAAAGTCTTGGCCGGCCTGCTGGCGCCGACCGAAGGCGTGGTTAGCGTCGCCGGGGTCACACCGGTGGAAGCCGTGCGGCAGCGGCGAGTGGGGCTGGTGTTCCAAGAGGCGGCCCTCATGCCGTGGAAAAACGCCATCGACAACGTCTGCCTATTGATGGAAGTCACGCACAAGCATCGGTCCCGGTCGGAAATCCGCGACAGGGGCATGGAGATGCTAAAGCTGGTCGGCCTGGAGCACGCCGCCCTACGCATGCCTTCGCAATTGTCTGGCGGAATGCGCCAGCGAGTGGCCATAGCCCGCGCTCTGGCATTGGACCCGGAAGTCCTCATGATGGACGAACCCTTCGGGGCGCTCGACGCCATCACCCGTGAAGCGATGAGCGACTTCCTCCTCGAGATTTGGGAGCGCACGGGCAAGACCATCGTCTTCGTCACCCACTCCATCGATGAAGCGGTGTTCCTGTCCAAGGAGGTTTATGTCATGGCAACGAACCCGGCGCGCATCATCGAACGCCTGCCGATCGAGCTGCCCTACCCTCGCAACGAGGCAAGCTACTCGATCAAGCCATTTCATGATGCCGCTACCCACTTACGCCGACTCCTAAAAGAAGGACATCGCAACGGGAGCTTCGCATGACCGCCGCCACCGCCAAGACACCCCTGCAAGCCGATGCGCCGTCACGCAATCGTTTCGCAGCACAAACCATGTCTCACATACTTCCCGCCATACTGCTGATGGCAGCAGTATTGGCAGCGTGGGAAGCCATCGTGCGCCTAGCTGGCGTGCCGGAGTTCGTGCTTCCGGCACCCACGCAGATCCTGCGGACGCTCGCCGAACGCCAGCCGCAGCTCCTGGTGGCGTCCCTGGTCACGGGCGAAGAGGTTCTCTACGGATTCGCATTGTCCGCCGCAATCGGAGTTGCTCTCGCACTGCTCATTGCCCGTTACGACCGCTTCGGCAATGCGCTCTATCCGCTCATCGTGCTCTTCCAGAACGTTCCGAAGATCGCCCTGGCCCCGCTCTTCATCCTTTGGTTCGTGTATGACCTGCTGCCCCAGGTCGCGCTGAT
>NZ_CALFCW010000027.1:0-8157 GCF_937950555.1 uncultured Pigmentiphaga sp.
GCAGGCGAGCTGCCGTGGCCCGAACGGCGCCAGCGCCATCCCGGGCCACTGCGTCTGCCAGCTCGACCAGTATCCGGGCACATTGCTCCGACGTGCCGGCAAAGACTCCCCCCACCGTCATCAGGCCCGCAGCAATCGCGACTTGCGGCTCCGCCGGGACATTGTCGGAAACCAACCGCGTGACGATGGTGCTGGGGTTGATCCCGTGCTCCATGATCGTGACAAGACAGGCGTCCACGATTGTTTCCTCGCTCTCCGACGGAAGCCGGCCGGTCGCCAGGAAATACAGCATACTGGTGAAGCTGACCTTGCCGATGAGGTCGTGAACGAGATCGACTCCCCGGACGGTGATGGAAGTCTCGTCGGACGTGGAGATTGATGTGGTGGGGTGGGCGCGGGACATGCCTTGGCTCCGGAGCGATAGCGGGTTCAGCGGTTCATGACGGAGTCGAAGCGGGGCGACTGCAGCATCTTCTTCCAGTAGTCGTATTCTTCCTTGACCGCGGCGGCAAGTTCGTCGGGCGAGAGATACAGCGCATTTGTGTATCCCTTGCGCATCGTGTCGTCGAACTCCTGAGACCGAACGACTTGCTCGACCGCGCGCACGAGTTTTTGCTGTACGGCAGCAGGGGTCGCGCGCGGAGCGAACAGGCCGAACTTGGTGACTTCAGTCTTGTCGATGCCCTTCTCGACCAGTGTGGGTGCGTCGGGGAAAAAGTTGTTGCGCTGGGGGCCCATTGTCGCCAGGACGCGCAACTTGCCGGCCCGTTCTTGCGGCGCAATGGCGCCGGGCACGCCGAACACGATGTCCGCAAACCCGCCCATTACGGCCTGGACGGCCGCGCCGACTCCCTTGTATGGAATGTGGGTGAATTCGACCCCCGCTTCCATCTGGAAGGCTTCTCCCACCATGTGCGTCGTCGTGCCCGAGCCGGAGCTGCCCATATTGATCTTGCCCGGGTTGGCTTTGGCGAAGGCCAGCAGTTCCTCTAAGGTGCGGTAGGGGGCGTTTGCGCGGACCGCGATTGCTAGCGGGGTACCCGTCACGTTTCCGATGGGAGAGAAGTCATCGGCTGAATAGGCAACGTCTTTCACCATCTGCGGTACCACCGCTAGCGCCGAGGTACCCGTGAACAACAGCGTGTATCCGTCGGCCGGAGCGTTCTTGACAGCCATCGTTCCTATCGTGGCGCCGCCTCCGTCCCGGTTTTCCACGAAGACCTGTTGCCCGAGCAGTTTGGATAGCGCGGGTACCATGGCCCGCATCTGCAGGTCAACGCCCCCGGGGCCGTAGGGGACGACGACCCGGATCGGGCGGTCGGGGTACTCTGCGAGCGACGGAGACACCAGGGTCAAACTCGCGGCGGCGGCAATCGCCGCCCAAAGCTTCGTAGTGGGGAATGTGCTCATTGCTGTCTCCATGGCGGTTCTGATGATTTGGTGCGATGGGATGAACATCAGTCGGCCAGCAGGTCGCGGGCGATGACTAGCCGCTGCATTTCGGAACTGCCCTCCCCGACCCGGAATAGGCGCAAGTCCCGATAGAACCGTTCAACCGGAAAGCCTGCGATGACGCCGGTTGCACCGTGTATCTGCACCGTGCGGTCGGCAACGCGTCCCGCCGTTTCCGAACAATAGAGTTTGCACATGCTCGCACGAGCCCTTGCTGCTTTGCCCGAGAGGTCGGAGGCCAGCGTCTGCTGGACCAGCGCTCTAGCTGCGGCGAGCTCGGTGGCGGAGTCGGCGAGCATCCATTGGATCGCCTGGCGATCGGCGAGCGGCGCGCCGAAAGTCTTGCGCGTCTTGGCGTATTCGGCTGCCATCTCCAGCAAACGCTCGGCAGCGCCAAGGCACGTGGAGGCGACGCTCATGCGTCCTTCGGTCAGCGCGCTCGAGGCGATGAAGAAGCCTTGGCCCACTTCCCCAAGGAGAGCATCGCTGCAGATGCGGCAGTCTTCAAACGTAATTTCGGAAAGCGTCCAGGCGGCAGACCCCATGGTCCGGTCCACGCGGGTGACCGTCATGCCAGGCGTACCACGGTCAACGAGGAAGGCAGAAATTCCTCCTCGCGCCCCCAGGTTCTTGTCTGTTACGGCGAGGACGAGCACGACATCGGCCACGTCGGCATTGGAGATGAACTGTTTCTGTCCGTTCAATACCCAGCCGTCACCGTGGCGTTCGGCTCGCGTGCGGATGGCCGCCGCATCGGAACCGGTGCCGGGTTCGGTCAGCGCGAAAGACGTCCGGCTTTCTCCGCGGGTGAGCGGAGGCAGGTAGCGCCTTTTCTGCGCGTCCGTGCCGAATTGGGCGATGGCCATGGGGGAGAGGCCGCCGGTGCTCGACATCAGGATGGTGAACATCGGATGGCAACGGGACAGCTCCTCCTGCACCATGCAGTACTGGGCAAGGCTCGCGCCCATGCCGCCGTATTCCGGGGGAAGGCGCATGCCGAGCAACCCTTGGGCAGCCATCAGCTGCATGAGCTCTGCCGGAAAGCTTCCGGTTCGATCCACCTCCTCGGCCCAGGCAGGTAGCTCTTTCTCCACGAAGCGCCGGATCGCTTGCCGCATTTCGCGCACTTCGTCGTTGACTTCGAAAAACACTGCCCGTCCTCCCGTGTGTGTTCTTGTAGGTATCTTGTTATTTCGCGCGCAACCCGCAACCGGGTATTGCATCCCTCATCGGATTTCGATTGCTGAATAAATAGTTTGACTCAAAAGTCGAAAAAAAACGACCCCGGTTTTGCATAAATTGACTCTGGAGTCAAATCTGAATAGGCTGTAGGAATTTGACGCTGCTGTAGGGTGGGAAAGCATGGATGACATCACGGTGAGGGCGCGCCGGGCCCGCGGTACGCGGCGCAGCGTATCGACCCCATCGTCAGACCAGGGCGAAGTCGCCGTACCTCGCGTTCGCTCCGGTTCGATTCCCGTCTCCGGTCGCAAGGGGCGCTGGCTCGAGAAGAAGAATGCAATCGTCAAGGCTGCTTCCCGGCTGTTCAGTGAACGGGGATTCAACTATGTGTCGCTCGACGACGTGGCCGAGCAATTAGGCATCGGAAAACCTGTCATTTATTACTACTTCGAGAGCAAGGAGCAGATTCTCTTCGAGTGCTACAGCCTCGCTTTCGATGTTGGCGACGAAGTCATGCGGACCGCACTCGCGCTGGAAGGTGATGCGCGGACGCGTTTGGAATACTACCTGCGCGAGTATCTGCTGGCGCACCTGCGGGGCGAAGCACCCTTGGTGCCGATGCACGACATCCTGGCCTTGTCCGAGCCCTTGCGCGGCATCATCGAGCGCCGCCGGCGCAATCGGCGAGACCGATTGCGCAAGCTCATCGCAGCCGGCCAAGAGGATGGGTCGTTGGGGCCCTGCGACCCCCGTGTCGCCGTTAGCGCGTGGGGCGGCGCCAGTGCGTGGGTAATAGGGAGCTTCGATCCCCGCAAAGGGCTGTCTCCGGAGGAGACGGCTGAGTACATGGTAGGGCTATTCTTGAACGGGCTGCTGCCAAGGAAAGTAGCGAAATAGGAAAGGAAGAGAGACGTGGAGCGAGAAAAAATGGAGACACCGCCGGCCGCGACCATACCGCACGCGCTGCGCAGGGCGGCCTCGCTGTGGCCCGGGCAGGAGGCCCTCGTCATCGAGGGCGAGCGCATGACGTATGCCGAACTGCTTGCGCGCACGGAGCGCGTCGCGGCGAATTTGTATCGCCTCGGGCTTCGCCCGGGCGACCATTTTGCGATATGCGCCGGCAACCGGGCCGACTGGGTCGTCGCCGCGTATGCTGCGGTCTGGATCGGAGCGGTAGTCGTGCCGGTAAACACGCGTTTCAAGGCTCCCGAGCTACTGTACTGCCTGCGGCAATCCGATGCGCGTATGTTGCTGGTCGAGGACCGCTTCCTCTCCATCGACTTCATCGCCATGCTGCGCAGCATCGCTCCGGCCGTCGACACCCGCTTGCCGGATCCCGAGCTGCCGGCGCTGCAGACAGTGCTGGTGCTCGGCAACGACGTGCCCGCGGGTGCGGTTTCCGCAGCTGAACTCGAGCGCACGCCCATCGAACCCGCTCCCGCTAGCGCAGCGCCTCGGCCCCGCGATGCCGCCTTGATGCAGTACACATCGGGCACGACGTCGTATCCCAAGGGCGCGATGCTGTGCCACGAAAGCATGGTGTTCGACGCGTGGTATGCGGGCCGCCGCCTCGGGCTCCGTGCGGGAGATCGCTACTTCAGCGGGCGTCCTTTGTTCCATGTGTCGGGCACGACGCTCTCGATGCTCGCCTCCCTCATGGCTGGAGCGTGCTACTTGACCACGGCGTCATTCGACGTTGCTCGGGTGCTGCGCATCATGGAAAGCGAGCGCTGCACCATGACGTCGGCCAATGACACGATGTTCCAGATGCTGATGAATCACCCTGATTTTCGCCCCGAGCGGCTTAGCCTGCGCGGCGGGTTGGCAGCTTGCTCGCCGGAGATATTCCGCCAGGTGGTTGAAACGCTCGGCATGCGCGACCTCTGCGCCGGCTATGGCTTGTCCGAGGCATCACCGAACGTAGCCCTCTCGCCGTACGACGATGACATGGAGAAGCGTGTCGCCGGATATGCCTTCCCACTGCCGGGGCTGGAGGTCAAGATTTTCGATCCAGAGTCCGATGCGCCCAGGCCGCCTGGCATTCCCGGAGAAATCCGGGTTCGCGGTTGGGCGCTGATGCTGGGTTACTACAACATGCCGGAGGCAACTGCCAAGACCATAGACCAGGAAGGCTGGCTGCATACGGGCGATCTAGGCGTGGCTGACGAAGCAGGGCGGATCTGCTTCGTCGACCGAATCAAGGACATGTTCCGAGTCGGCGGAGAAAACGTCGCGCCAGCGGACGTCGAGAATGTGCTGAACGGGCATCCCGCCGTGCGGCATTCGCAGGTGGTGGGCGTGCCCGACAAGCGCTTGGGCGAAGTAGCCGCCGCCTACGTCATTCGGCGGGAGGGCGCAACCGTGGATGAAGCGGCGCTGATCGCATGGTGCAAAGAGCGTTGTGCGGGATTCAAAGTACCGCGCTACGTGCGCTTCGTCGATTCTTTCGATGCGATTGGAATGACCGGCAGCGCCAAGATCCAGCGCAATAAGTTGCGCGAATACGCCGTGGCCGACCTCGGCCTAGCCAGCGGGAGCACGACCGAATGACCGCCTCGCCGCAAGACGGGGCCTGGGGACAGGTCGAAGGAGGCGTTGCCCTGCTCACCCTGTTTCGTCCAGAAAAGCGCAACGCCCTTGACACCCGTACCGTCCGTCAGGTCCTCCTGGCGCTGCAGGAATGGGCGACCGACGATGCCGTCCGGGTGGTCGTGCTGGCGGGCGAGGGCAAATCATTTTGTGCCGGGGCGGATCTTACCGAGTTCCGCGGCGCGTCGGCTGGCAACGAGAAGCGCCTCTTGGCCGAGCGCACCGAACTCCTGCACGAACTGGTGCGCCGGGTGGAGCACTATCCCAAACCGCTGGGGGCAGCGGTAAACGGTGCCGCCGTCGGCATGGGGGCCGTGCTCGTCCTGGCTGCGGATTTCGCGCTGTTCGGTGAAAACGCGCGACTAGCTTTCCCGGAGGTCGCGATAGGCCGGGTGCCTACCGTCGTCGTCCCACCCCTAGTGCGCGCCGTGGGGCCCCGCCAAGCCTTCGCCCTGCTGATGGAAGGACGGGTCCTGGACGCACAAGGCGCCGTGGCCCACGGCCTGGCCAGCCGCGTGGTGGATGACGAGCAGGTCGTGACGGAAACCTTGGCTGCCGCGCGAAGCATGGCACAGCTCGATCCGGCGGTGGTCCGGGCTACGAAGGCGCTGATTGAGGAGTGCTCCTCGGCGTCGTTGCAGTGAGCGTTCGTCCCGGCCCCTTGGGGGATCGGTCGGCTCGTTCCCCATGGGAGGTCAGTCGGTGTAGAATTGCGCCCTCGGGCCTCTAGCTCATGCCTGGTTAGAGCAGCGGACTCATAATCCGTTGGTGCTGGGTTCGACTCCCAGGGGGCCCACCAATTCAATCAAGCACTTAGGCCAACCGTTCGGGTTGGCCTTTTGCTGTGGGTTGTACCAGAACACGCTGGTCAGAACGGGCCAACTATGCGCGAAGCATCGCAATGAGCATAAGAACGATGATGATCGCGAATATGAGCCACGACATTCCGCGGGAGGAGGGCTTTTTGCCAAGGGCGCGTTGGCTTAGTGCGGGCGGTGGGAGCGGTGATTCCACCTTTGGGGCGGGTGCATTAGCGTTCTGCGTCGGTATTGGTGCCGTTTTTCTCGAGAACAAATGACTGGGCTCGGGCTGCGCGGAATGGTGCCCTTGATGTGCGGAGGGAGGGACGGCACGATTTGAATCGAAGGAAGAGGGCTCCGCGATTAGCGTAGGGTTGCGCTGAGCAGGAACGACATTAGCCCGAGGGAGGTTCGTCGTTTTTTCTCTCTCTGTTGTAGTTCGATTTTTCCGATCCAGAATTTCGGCTGTTGATTGTTGGTGGGCTTCCGTGGGCGGGGATAATCCCTCCTCATATTCGATAGGCGAGTCAGGCGCGCAGTCTTCTGTTTCCGCCAAGTCGAATATTCTTCCATGCTCTTGTTCGTGGCACGCTCTGCAAAGCGTCACCAGATTATGCTTTTGGTTGGTACCGTGATGGCTGAGGTACACGATGTGGTGCACGTCGAGAATGGTGTCCGTGGCGCCGCACGCTGTACATTTATAGTTGTCTCGTAGCCGAATTTGGCGGGCCACCTCTTCCCAATTCCTGTTGCGGCTAGTGTACCCGTCCATTCGTAGCAGGCCGCGGCGATATGCACGGATGAGGCGGAAGTCACGACTGCTATTACTGGGATTCTTCAGCAGCTTCGTGAGCCAGCCGTCCAATGCATCGCGCGCCGCTGCTTCCACGTCAGCGAGGATGCGTTGTGCTTTCTTTTGTCTCCACAGATCATCAGACAGGAGGTCTTTTTCTGCATTTCGGCGCATCCCGTTCGCAAGCTTCTCGGTCCATCTTTCAAGAGCGAATTTCGCTGGCTCCGGGGATTCATTGAGTACGCTCACACATCGCTTGCAAATAGCGATGTCCTTGGTTTCATATTTGAGTCTTTTGTATGAATGCAGACAGATACGACAGGTCGGCATAACCTTTACGTGTTTCCTACGACCACTGGAACGAGGTCGGCGTGGGAAGGAGGTTTTAGTGCACCTCGTTGGTCCCATTTCGACCAGGGAGGGCACTCATAAATAGTTGGCAGGGAGCCTCATTAAGTGAGTTTTCAAGTTTTGCATCAAAGTTTGCGAATGACCAAGCGCTTCCCTGCACCCCGATACGACAAATGACTTCTTTGGCGTTGCCACGTGATGGCTTCCACTACTGAACGAACCTTCTAACGTTCAGTACGTGCAGGTCGGTTGCGCATGCCTCTTTCCCGGGGACTGGAGACAACCCGACAAGCCTAATAAACCCATCTGCTGATGATCGGGCGAAAATTCCATGATGTGCACCAAAAAGCGTAGTGCCGCACAGAGCTGGCCAGAACCCAGTCTCATTCGCTTCGCCGGGTGCCCAAGGACTCGCCAACTGCTGGGGCGGGGGATAAATTTGTGCATCTCCCATGGTGACTTCGCGCAGATAAAAGCGGAACATGTCTTCAATTATGGCCGCCATCTCTCGAAAGCCGTGGCGCGACCAGGATTTTTGGGGGTGCCGTGCGCACATCGGCGCGAAATCCGTAATATGGCGATTCCAACTTTCCCCGAATCGCCATGGCTTCCCCTGCCCCTATCGACTCTGCGCCGAGAGACGCTTCCCCTCCCACCCCCCTCCAACTCTTCCTCGCCTTCGCCAAAATCGGCCTGACCAGCTTCGGCGGCGGCCTGAGCGGCTGGATGATGCGCGAGTTCGTCCAGCGCCGGGCGTGGCTCTCAGAGGGGGAGTTCTTGAGCGGCTTGGCCTTGGCGCAGGCATTTCCCGGCGTCAACGTGGTGAACCTGGCGATCTGGATCGGTTTTCGCCTGCGCGGTGGGGCTGGGGCGTTGGTGAGTGCGCTGGGGTTGACCGTCCCAGCCATTGTAATGACCCAGCAGAACCTGCTCAGGTTAAGCGGCTAATGCAAATGCCTCAGCCGGCGTCTTCATTCCAAGCGCCTGGTG
>NZ_CALFCW010000028.1:0-7154 GCF_937950555.1 uncultured Pigmentiphaga sp.
AGGTCCAGCTCCCCGCTTTCCGTGAAGGTGGTCGGGACGACGGGGAAAATGCCGCGATATGCGTTCGGGCGAGTCGTGGTCATCTTGCCTCGCGAATGATTGCACTTTGATCAAATGGCCGGCGCGTGACTTGTTGGGTCCGTCAAGTCGACCCGGCTGGGCTGGGGCGCCGGCCCGGGGGCAGTATGCCAGAGGTGGCCATTCACCCTCTGGGGAATGCGACGCGGCTGCGAGGGGCCGTTGCGGTTTCATTCGCAGCACCGGTAGAGGCCCGTTCGACTAGATGGGTGGGAAGCATTTGCGGCGCCGGCATCGGACTTTTCGATTCAATCGCATCGAGCATGGTCCTTCCCGCGAGGCTGCCAATCTCCAGGGACGGAAAGTGGACCGTCGTAAGGGGTGGGCAGGTGTACGGGGAAAATTCGCTGTCGTTAAAGCCGATCACGGAAACATCGTCCGGAATGCGGAGCCCATGTTCGCGTAGGCAGGCCATGGCGCCGTGTGCCAGGTAGTCGTTTCCACAGACGAGGGCAGTAAAGGGCTCGCCGGTGGCAAGAAGTCGTCGGGCGGCTTCGAACCCCTCAGGGAAACCATAATCCGTTTCGATGATTAGTTTGCGTAACAGGACCCCTCCGCCGGAGGCGATTGTTTCCAGTACGCCTTGATATCGCTGGCGCGCGCGCGCATTGGAAGCAAGGTCTCCGCTGATCAGGGCGAACCTTTGGTGGCCCAGGCGTAGCAGGTGCCCGGCGGCTTGTTTTCCGCTTTCGTAATTGTCAAAGCCGATCGCTCCGGCGGGAGCGTCTTTGGCGTCAGCCCAAATGGTGACAACCGGTAGGCTGTGCTTGGCGATCAGGTTGCGCCACTCCGGTGCCCAATCGTTTCCGAGCAGCACGATTCCGTCCACGCCGCGCTCGATCAGCGTCTTGAGAGGGCGCGGATCCTGTTGTTCGGCGAGTGGCGGTTGCGCTAGCAGGAGCGTGTAGTTAGCCTGTCCAAGGCCTTGGCGCAGCGCCTGGATCGTCTGCGCGAACGCGGACACGCCAATTCTTGGCACGACAGCCCCCACCGTGTGAGTCCGGCCTGATACCAGGGCGCGGCCGATCCCCTGCGGAACATACCCCAGTGCGCTGACCGCAGCGTGGATGCGCTCGCGCGTGCGTGCATCCACCATCTCCGGCCGGTGCAAGGCGCGCGATACCGTGCTGATGGAAACGCCGACCATGCGTGCCACGTCTTGCAAACTGGCGGGCATATCAGGGCCTTCTCCTTTCGATGCAAACGAACGTCAGAAATATACTACGTGCTCATCCATGGTTTTACGGCAATCCTTGACCAGGCAATGCAAACGTTTGTACGATGTCGGGCAACGACGATCGGAGAGGCGTGGCCGGCCATTCAGGCCAGGCCTTGCACAGGAGGCAATCCATGCAGTAGCCGCGAACGCATTGTCTGCTGCATTGCGGGCGTTGCTATGCCCGCAGCTGTTGCTGGATATGCAAGGACGGGGCAGTAAGCGGGCCCTTCGAGCAGGCTACGGTAGTACGCGCCTCGATGAACAGCACCATGGGCGCGAAGACCGTTTCGCCGGCACGGGGATACCCAACGGCGCGTTGGCGCGCTCGGCGAGCCGACGCCTTGCGCATCCGGTGCGCATTGCCAATCGCTCGCGGCAATAGCACCGGCACGTTGGCACCCAATCCTACCGATCCGGGATTCGTTCGTCTCAAAATGCAATCGTTTGCATTGATGTCATTTTCTAAGGATGTCGAGCATGACCACTACCAAGAAAGCCGTTGTCGAGACCTTGATCGAATGCGGCGCCACTCACGCTTTCACGCTCCCCGGCCTGGGAATCACCTGGATGCTGGACGAGTTTGACGAGGTGCGCGACAAACTGCGCGTCGTGCTTACCCGCAGCGAACAGGTTGCCTCGGTGATGGCACAAGTGTATGGCCGCCTGACTGGCAAACCTGGCGTGTATATGGGGCAGGGGCCGTTCGCCAGCACCACGGGTGCATTCGGCATCCTGGAGGCATATTTTGCCGGCACCCCCATGGTCGTCCTGACGGACACCTCGTGCTACGACGGCTTCGGCATGTACGGCGTCTACCAAACGATGACCGGCGATTATGGGGCCGCGGACATTCAGTCCGTCATGAAGACGATGACGAAGTTTTGCGCCTATGCGACCGAGCCCCATGAGGCTGTGTACGGCTTGCAGCTGGCGTTCAAGCATGCATCGCTACCGCGGACCGGCCCGGCCGCGGTCATCATGAAGAGCCCGATCATCAGGCGCGAGCTGGTCGAGAACCCACGCGTGAAGCTGTATCCCTCCAAGGGCTACCTGCAGTACTGCCCGCCCACGGTGGACAACGAGGCAGTCGCGCGGGTGGCAAAGCTCATCGCGCAAGCCGACCGTCCGGTGATCATTGCGGGCAACGGGCTGCAGAACGACGCCGGCCGCGAGCGGCTGGCGCAGGTCGCAGGACGCGCCGGCATTGTCGTGACGACCAGCTACAACGGCAAGGGTGTCGTCGACGAGACCAGCGACTTTTCGGCCGGCATGCTCGGGACATGGGGATCGCGCACCGCAAATCGCTGCCTGGAGAACGCCGATCTCGTCCTTGTCCTGGGCGCTAGTCTGGGGCCGGATTATCTGCGCTTTCGCGACCAAAAAATGGTGAACCCGGCGAGCCAGACCTGGGTGCAAGTCGACATCGATGCCCGCAATGCGGGCTGGGTGGTGCCGGTGAACGAAGCTATCACCGCGGATGCCGCGGAGTTCTTGCGCGAGCTGGCCAAATACGACCTGGGCGAATCGTCCCGGGCGGGGCGGATCCGTCACCTGGCAAGGCTCAAAGAAGAAAACGGCTACAACTTGCTGCCGGAGCTGCCCGTCGCAGACGGCACCTTGCACTATACGCACATCATTCGCGCGCTCGACGAAGCGCTTACACCCGATAGCATGCTAACCCTGGATGCTGGAAACAACCGCATCTGGGCGACTAGCGCATTGCGCATCAAGACCCCGGGCCAATTGATCGTGCCGGGCGGAATCGGCGGTATGGGATGGGGGCTGCCTGCGGCAGCAGCAGCCAAGCTCGTCTACCCGGAGCGTCGCGTCATCAGCCTGATCGGAGACGGTGGCGCCGCCATGACTTTCAGTACGTTGGCGACGTGCGTGCAGGAAAACCTGCCGATCACGGTGATCGTCGCTAACAACCACGGCTTGGGCATGGTGCGCGACAACATGAAGGGACGTCGAATCGCAGTCGACTTCAGCAACACCGACTTCGCGATGATGGCACGCGGCATGGGATGTGAGGGGATCCGCGTCAACACGTATGAGGGCTTGCGCAAGGCGCTCAATGACGCCCGATCCGCGACAGTTCCCGTGGTAATCGACGTCAACGTCGATACGGCCGCAAGCCACGTTCCTGCGTCTGACTATTGAGGCCAGAGATGAAGAAACCCGTCGCGGTCATCACTGGCGGAGCAAGCAATATCGGCTGGGCGTGCGCGCAGAACTTCAGCGCGACGCATTCGGTCGTCATCGGCGATCTCAAGCCCCCACCTGAAAAGGCGGACAACGTGTCGTTCATCGAAACCGATGTTGCCGATTTCAATGACGCAGGCGCCATGATGCGCTATGCGGCCGACCAGGGGCCAGTGGAAGCCGTCATTCACTGCGCGGCGATCACGGCACCGGCAAAGCCAGTCGAGGAAATCACGCCCGATGAGTGGGTCAGAATCATTAACGTCAACCTGAACGGCGCGTTCTTCGTTGCGCAGGCGGCCATCCCTTACCTGTGCCAAACAGCTGGTTCGCTGGTGATGATCGCCTCTCGGGCCGCCCGAACGGGGTACGCCGCCTTGTCGGCCTCTCCGTCGGGCACGAAACCGCACTACTGCGCATCCAAGGCGGGCGTCCTCAGCCTGGTCAAGTCGCTTGCCATCGAGTTGGCGCCAAAAGGCGTCAGGGTCAATGCAGTCGTTCCAGGTTCCATAGAAGGAACGATGATTCCGAAGGAGCGTTGGCCCGAGCTGTCCCAAAAGATTCCCTTGGGCAGGTTGGGCACCCCAACGGAAATCGCCGAAGCCGTGCGATTTCTGACTTCTTCCGCGGCCAGGTACATCACAGGCCACTCGCTGGATGTCAACGGCGGCACGTGGATGAACTAGTTCAATTATTCAAGAGGAGACCCCTATGTTGAAGAAATGGATCACGGCGACGCTTACCGTCCTGTTGTTCAGCCTGGGCGGGTCGGCCTTGGCCGACGATTATCCGAACCGCCCGGTGAAAATAGTGGTGCCCTTCCCGCCGGGAGGAGCGACAGACGTGGCGGGAAGGCTGGTAGCCGAGCGTCTGCAAAAGGCTTTCGGAAAACCTTTCGTCGTGGAGAACCGTTCCGGCGCAAGTGGCAACATTGGCGTCGCCGAGGTGGTCCGGTCCCCTGCCGATGGCTACACGCTCGTCGTCGGCGCGCCGCAGACGCTCACCATTAACCCACTGCTGTTCAAGAACATCCCGTTCGATCCGCAGAAGGACTTGGAGCCTGTCGTCATGGTGGCTTCCGTCCCCAACGTACTGATCGTGAACAAAAACTTGCCGGTCAACTCCGTTCCCGAACTGATCCAATACATCAAGGACAATCCCGGCACGGTTCGTTATGGTTCCTCCAGCGTAGGTGGGACGCCGCACTTGTCTTCGGAGATGTTCGCGTCAATGATAGGTGCGAAGATCGAGCACATTCCCTACCGCGGCAGCGCGCCTGCCCTGCAGGATCTCCTCGGGGGCCATATCGAAATGATGTTCGATAACTTACCCGCCTCCCTGCCGCAGATCCGTGCGGGCGCCGTCAAGGCGCTGGCGGTGACGACGCTGCAGCGTTCGAAATCGGCACCCGACATTCCGACGCTCGACGAGCAGGGCGTCAAGGGGTTCGAATCCCGAGGCTGGTTCTCGCTGTTGGCGCCGGCCGGCACTGACCAGAAAATCGTGGAAAAAATCAACAAGGCCGTCAACGAGGCGTTGCAAGACCCCGAGTTCCGGGAACGGCTGGCAAGCGTTGGTGCCGATCCCGTCGGTGGTTCGCCCCAGGATTTCCGAAAGGCGATCCAGGCGGAAAGCGAGCGCTGGGCCAAGGTCATCCAAGAAGCAGGAATCAAGGCGGAATAACCATGACAGCCGCTTCGATTTACTCGGAAACCGTCCCGGAGATCTCCGAGCGGCTCCTGTCCGTTGCCTGCCGTCGGCTGGCTTCGCGGTCGGCATTGGTAACGGGGGCTGCCCGCGGCATCGGTTTTGCGACTGCCATCCGCCTGGCAGTGGAAGGCGCGCAGGTATGGATCGCCGATCGGGACGCCGAGGCGCTTGAGCGGGCCTGCACCGCGGCCGGCGACCGCGGGATTACGTTGCACCACGCCGTCATGGATTCGTCCGACGCTGGCAGTATACGATCGGGCGTGGCTGCGATCCTGGACAAGGTGGGATGCCTGGATATCCTGGTAAACAACGCTGGCGGATCGCTGCATACGCCTTTTCCGCTGCTGGAGGAGGACGAGCAAGACTGGGAGCGCGTGATGACGCTAAACGTCATGTCGGTGGTATGGACCAGCCAGGCGGTCCTGCCATCCATGATGCAGAGACGGTACGGCCGGATCGTGAATTTCGGATCCAAGGCTGGACGCTTCTCCAGTTTGATCGCTGGTGCCAACTACGCTGCATCCAAAGGGGCCGTTGCCGCCTTGACGCGGCAAATGGCCGCAGAATTCGGGCCCAGCGGGATCACGGTCAACTGCGTGTGCCCCGGTGTCGTCATGACGGAACGCACGCGGCGCCTCTGGGCCGAACGCAGGACCGAAGAGGAGCGTGCCAAGGTCCTCGCCGATATCCCGTTGCGCCGCTATTGCTCTGTAGAAGACGTCGCCGCGGCCGTGTCGTTCCTAGCCTCGGATGATGCGTCATTCATCACGGGAGTGGCGCTGGATTTGAACGGCGGGCAGGCGATGGCATGAGGACAAGCGCCTTGAACACGCAGTCGCCCTCATTCTCGCTGGGCGCGGTCGATATCTTTTCGGCAGCCGCTGTCGTGGTGATCTGGGGCCTGAATTTCGTGACCATGAAGGTCGCGCTGGTCGACTTCACGCCATTCCAGCTTGGCGCTGCGCGCTATGTGTTTGCCGTGTTGCCGCTGGTCTTCTTGGTGCGCGCGCCAAGGAACGCATGGAAATGGCTGGTGGCTTACGGGCTGTGCCAGGGAGTAGGCCAGTTTGGGCTACTCTTCCTGGCGCTGAAGGTGGGAATGACCGCCGCATTGGCATCGGTGTTGATGCAGACCCAAGTCTTTTTTACGGCGATCTTCGGGTACGTGCTCCTGAAGGAAAGGCTGACGCGGCCATTGCAGGTGGGCTTGGCATGCGCCGCGTTGGGCTTGGGCTGCTTTGCAATGAACTATGCTGGCGGCCACACCGGGCGGTCCCTGATCGCGGGGACGACGGTGGCGGGGTTCCTGCTGAATCTGGCAGCTGCCGCGATGTGGGCAGGATCGAACATCATAGCCCGCAAGGCTCAGCAGCGGATCGGGGGATTTAACGCGCTTGAATTCGTCGTTTGGTCCAGCCTGGTGCCGATCATCCCGTTCTGCCTGGCAAGCTGGATGCTCGATCCCGTGGAAACCCGCTGGGGCTGGACATCAGCCTCGTGGGCCAGCTGGCTTTGCGCGATCTATCTGGGATGGTTCGCGACCATCCTGGCCTACGCTCTATGGACGGGACTGCTTCGCCGCCATCCGGCAAACCGGATCGCACCCTTCAGCCTAGGGGTTCCTGTCATCGGTTTACTGGCCGGCGTACTTGCGCTGGGGGAAACCATCACGCCATGGCAGCTGGCAGGAGCAGGGTGCATCGTCGTATCCCTGGGCGTCGTGTTGTTGTGGAAACCCCCGGGGACGCGCAAGTCCTAAGGGCCAGTCGGGTGGTCTGGTTGCAGACCGGGGGGAACGCATTCCGTGCTTAGCTGCTCAATGCGCCGCTGAAATGTCGCCGCGTTCGCGCGGGCGGGACGCGCCGTCCTCAAACCGGCACCAGCATCTCGCGCGATAGCGCATCGACGGTGCCTACGCCCATCATCACCATGTTGCGATCGATCT
>NZ_CALFCW010000029.1:0-2561 GCF_937950555.1 uncultured Pigmentiphaga sp.
TTCAATTTCTGGCGCTGTAGAAGAGCCATCGTCAGCTCGGCGAGGTATTCGAGGCAGAGGTAGTCGAGCTCTCCCCTTTCGACCAGCTCATCAGCAGGATCCAGGGCATCGCCCCAGAATCCCGACCCTGCACCCAGGCGTACCCGCTTGCCCATGCCTCGAACCCCCCAGATCTAATTTCATTTTAATCGTCTCAATTTCATTCTAATTCCGCAATAAAGATGCGGTCAAGGCTTTGTCAGAATGACTTTTCATCCCGCTCTTCAGCCCGTACGATTTAAGGCTAATTTCAAGACTCGAAGACAGATGTCAATTTCTCCAGTTCATCCGTCCCAACGTAGTGATCATCCTCCCTTAGTACGGGTACTATCCCGAGGCCTGACGATTCTTTCTGCATTCGAGCCAACGAATGACTGGCTGACGAATTCCGAAATTTCAAAAAAGACGGGCGTGCCCAAGCCAACAGTCTCCAGATTGACGGCAAATCTGCTGAAGGAGGGATACCTAGAGTATTCGCCAGACAAGGCGGCATACCGCCTTGGCGTGTCGGTGCTGTCGCTTGGTTTCATCGCTGCCGCACATCGCAGTTTCATCATGCATGCACGTCCGCTCATGCAGAAATTTGCAGACGAGCACCAGGTTTCAGTTGTGTTGGCCTCTCCCGATATCACCTCTATGGTCTGCAACGATGTCGTTCATGGAAAAAACATGGTTTTCGCACTCAGGGTGCATGCAGGTTCCCGCCTAAGGATCGACCGTTCCGCCATGGGCCGCGCCCTGATAGGCTCGATGGCGGAGATCGAACGCAAGGTTTTTTTCGAAAAACTCAAGGCGAGGGACTCGCGCACATGGAAGGCGCTCAAATCGGAAGCGCAAGAAGCGGTTCGCCAAATGTCCCAACGCGGTTACTGCATCGGGGCCGGCACTATGGAAGCTGGCGTCAATGGCGTGGCAGTCGTTATCGATACCCCAGAAGGAGCGCACACCTATGCCTTGGGCTGTGCTGCTCTGGCCAATAACTTGGATCTGGAGCGTCTCGAACGGGTTGTGGCCCCGGGGCTGCTCGCGTTGAAATTCCAGTTGGAGAAAGAGTTGAGCGATGGCAGCATCGAGCGGGATTGAAAATGGTCAGGACGCGTAAGATTTCCGTAGAACCGAAAGACCGGGAGCAGCAGGTAGATTCTTTGCGTCGGGGGTTAGAAATCCTGCGACTGTTCAACATTCGGCACCGTACGCTATCTGTGGCGCAGATCGCTGCGAGACTGAATCTGTCCCGCTTGACTACGGAAAAGTTGGTGAACACGTTGGTTGCGCACCAGTTCTTGCGTCCAGTTGGCGATGATTGTTTTGAGCCGTATGCATCGTGCCTATCGCTCGGACGCAGCGTCAAACATAGCCTTGCGATCGCCCAGGTAGCTCGTCCTCGTATGTACGAATTTTCGAGGACTCACGATGTGCATGTTACGTTGAGTACCCGAGACGGTACCCATATGCTCGTCGTAGAGCATTGCACCCCGGCTGGAAAAGTTGCGCTGGGGTTGACTACAGGTGCTCGCTTCCCTATTGCCGTTTCAGCATCAGGACGGGCTTATCTTTGGAAGCAACCAGCTAGCAAGCGGAAGCAGCTACTGGAACAGCTCGAAAATGCCTCGTCTATCGGTGCGTATGGCACGCTGGCTGATATTTATGCTGCATTCGAGGAATTGAACCGGCGTGGCTGGTGTCACATCACTGCGCCGGTAGCCAATCAAACCGAATCTATTGCGACACCACTGCCTACGCATTCGGAATACGTTCTGGCTGCTATGACTGTGGGCTGTTTTTTTTCTAAGCACGAGCAGCGCGAGCGGATCGCTACGGCATTGGTCGAAATGGCTCAGGAAATAGACTTGGTCGCAGCGGACGCAGCTTGACTTGAGGAATTGGCACTGCACCCCCTTGGGTAGGTCAACCGAGGCTTGGTGTCTCAACTGTTGCGCTCGATATCAACCGAGCGCGCTTTTGGGTATAGGGCCTTCGTGGGTCAATCAACGGCGGTTTCGTACCCTATGGTTTATTGCCCGATCGCCCGCCGCCAGCTTGCGGGCGTCAATCCATACGCACGCTTGAAAAGGCGGGTGAAGTGGCTCTGGTCGGCAAACCCCGCCTCCGCCGCGGCGTCTGCCAGCGTCGCCCCGGCGCGCACGAGCGTGCGCGCCCTGTCCAGCTGCCGCATGGTGCGGAAATGTGAGGGGCTCGTGCCGAAGGCGGCCCGGAACTGGCGCGCCAGTGTCCAGCGGTCCAAGCCGGCCACGCGTTCCAGCTCCCCAAGCGGACGTGGTACCGATGGGTCGGCCGCAATGAGCTCCCGCACCCGCACCAGTCGGTCGAGCGCAAGCGGAGTGCGCAGCCGGGTCGAGGTGCCGGCGTGACGCTGCAGCAAGTGCGCCACGGAGAGCGTCAGGTCGACCTGCTGGCACGGATCCAAGGGCTGGTCGATGTCCAGCAATCCTTGTTCGAAGAGGGGGCGCATCCATTTCCGGTCGATGACCGGGTTGGCGACGAAGGGCAGGGCCCGCCCT